>NZ_BAAAFC010000003.1 GCF_039523335.1 Marinobacter szutsaonensis
CCCCTGTCTCAGTGGCTTGTCCCTCAGAAGTGGTGCGCATTCTACAGCCCTCAGGGAAACTGTCAACGACCAATTTCGGTTTATTTTCCCGGACTTCGGTTTCCACCTATTCGACTGTTCAAACGCCACTCAATGCGGTCAACTTATGACCTGTTTCAGCCTCTTTTGGCCGTTCTCAGCGGAACCAGGGAATACCAGCCGAACCAGTACCCTCTTATGACAAGCAAAAAGACCACCACCAATCCATAGATCACCATCTCGGTAATATCGCTTCTGGCCTGAAAGATGAAATGCAGCCACACCAGAGCGACAGCCGGATAGATCAGACGGTGCAGCGGTTTCCACCGACGCCCCAACCTGCGCATCATCGCTTTGGTGGAGCTGGCCGCCAGGGGAATCAACAGCAGAAATGCCAGGCTTCCGAAGATAATGTATGGGCGCTTGGTGAACGTCGCCCACAAATCGGTCCACCCCAGAATGAACTGCAGAAACGCCATCAGGTGGAGCGTCGCATAAAAGAACGCGAACAAACCGACCATCCTGCGCACTTTGATCCACCCGGACCAATGGCTCCAGCGAGCCAGGGGCGTCATTGACAGAGTCACGATCAGCAACTGGAGTGCCGACAGGCCGAGCGTCTCGGTAACCCTCTGCCCCGGGTCGGGACCGAGGGAACCCGTGGCGATATCGAGGACCAGTAACGCAAGTGGCACACAGGACAGCAGGAAGACCAGTATTCTGAACGGCAGCATCGGGATGGTCATGGTTGGTCGTGCTTTCCCCTCAATAGTACTTGGTCAGGTCCATACCCTTGTACAGGTGGGCAACCTGCTCGCCATAACCGTTGAACTTCCGCGTTTCCATCCAGTTGGGGCTCAACAGCCCTGACGGCAGCCGGCGCTCACGCTTCTGGCTCCAGCGCGGATGGTCCACCTCCGGGTTCACGTTGGCGTAGAAGCCGTACTCCTGCGGAGCAATCATCTCCCAGGTGGTTTTCGGCCGCTCTTCCTGGAAACGGATCTTCACGATGGACTTGATACTCTTGAAACCGTATTTCCAGGGCACAACCAGCCGCATGGGCGCACCATTCTGCTTCGGCAGGGTTTTACCGTAGAGTCCGACCGCCATGAAGCTCAGCTCGTTCATGGCTTCATCCATCCTCAGCCCCTCCTGGTAGGGCCAGTCGATGGTACTGAACAGTGAACGCTGGGCCCTCATCTGGTCCGGGTCGTGGAGCGTCTCAAAATAGACGTATTTGGCCCGGGAGTTCGGTTCGAAGCGCTTGAGCATGTCCGCCAGGGGAATCCCGATCCAGGGGATCACCATGGACCAGGCTTCAACACAGCGTAGCCGGTAGATACGTTCCTGGTAGTCATGGGGACGGACCAGATCGTCCAGGGCATAGGTTCCGGGCTTGTCGCACTCCCCCTCCACGACCACGGACCAGGGATCCACGGACATCTCGTCCGCGTACTGGGCGGGATCGCCCTTACCGGTTCCGAACTCGTAGAAGTTGTTGTAACGGGTAACATCGTCATACGGGGTTTTCTCCTCGTCGGTGGAGAAGCCCGGCATGGCTGTAAATTCGAGGGATTCGCCCTGTATCGGTAAGGCTGCGGCGTCCACGAGGCGAGGCACGCCGGCGCCAGCAAGAGCAGCCGCAACCATGCCACCCATGAAACGACGGCGGTCGAGGTAGAGCGATTCGGGCGTGACGTCAGAATGGGAAAGGGCCCAGGACGGGCGTTTCTTGATAAGCATCGGGAATCTCCGTTAACCAGAAGCCTGATTGGTTGACCGGAGCATCCCGTAAGAATTCCCCGGGCACCAGGCCCGGGGCAATGACTGCAGGGTTGTTACGCCTTATTGACGGCGTGGTTTGCCGCGAAACAGGGCGCGGGCAGGTCCGGACAACGCATAGAGCAGAAACACGGTAAACAATACGGTTGCCGGATCCAGGGCGATCACAACAAGCATCAGCACTACGAGCAAGATGGCAGCGAACGGCACTCGGCCCCGCAGATCAAGATCCTTGAAGCTCCGATAGAGAATATTGCTGACCATCAGCACCCCGGTACCGCCGACCACGATGACCGTCAGCATGGTCAACCAGGTGGAGGTCTCGAACTGGTGGAAACACCAGACCAGGCCGGCAACACAGGCGGCCGCGGACGGACTGGCCAGCCCGACAAAGAACTTCTTGTCCACCGAACCGATCTGGGTATTGAAGCGCGCCAACCGCAAGGCAGCGCCGGCAACATAGATGAACGTGATGGCCCAGCCGAACTTGCCAAGGCCATTCAGGGACCAGAAAAAGGCCACCAGCCCCGGCGCCACGCCGAAGGCCACCATGTCCGCGAGACTGTCGTACTCCTCGCCGAACTTGCTCTGGGTGTTGGTCATCCGTGCGACACGGCCATCCAGGCCGTCGAGGATCATGGAAACAAAGATCGCAATCGCCGCGTTATCAAAGACACCGTTGGCGGCCGAGACGATGGCATAAAACCCCGAAAACAGGGAGGCAGTTGTCAGCGCGTTTGGCAGCAGGTAAATACCCTTGCGACGGACAGGCGCCCCTTCGACCAGCTCCTCTTCCACGACCTCACCGGAATCGATCTCCGGATCCGGGGTCTCTTGCTGTTCGTTCTTGAAGGTGGCTTCTGCGTCGACAGATTTTTTCTCGTCAGTCATTCCTGGAACTCCGGAAAGCATTTGGGCGGAGTATATACGAAAAACGCGGCCACCCGGGCCGCGTTTTCGAAAACTGTGCCGGGAATCCGGATCAGTTCTTGTCTTTGTCCACGATCTTGTTGGCAGTGATCCACGGCATCATGGAACGCAGCTTCTCACCAACCACTTCGATCTGGTGGGCGGCGTTGTCACGACGGCGCGCGGTCATGGACGGGTAGTTCAGGCTGCCTTCAGAGATGAACATCTTGGCGTACTCGCCGCTCTGGATGCGCTTGAGAGCATTGCGCATGGCTTCGCGGGACTGCTCGTTGATGATCTCCGGGCCAGTCACGTACTCACCATACTCCGCGTTATTGGAGATGGAGTAGTTCATGTTGGCGATGCCGCCTTCGTACATCAGGTCCACGATCAGCTTCAGCTCGTGCAGACATTCGAAGTAGGCCATTTCCGGCGCATAACCGGCTTCAACCAGAGTCTCGAAACCGGCCTTGACCAGCTCAACGGTACCACCACACAGAACGGCCTGCTCACCGAACAGGTCGGTTTCGGTCTCGTCCTTGAAGCTGGTTTCGATGATGCCGGTACGGCCGCCACCGATGCCGCTGGCGTAGGACAGGGCCAGGTTCTTGGCGTTGCCGGAAGCGTCCTGGAAGATGGCGATCAGGTCAGGGATACCGCCGCCGTTGGCGAATTCGGTACGAACGGTGTGGCCCGGAGCCTTCGGAGCCACCATGATCACGTCCAGATCCTTGCGCGGAACGATCTGGTTGTAGTGGATGGCGAAACCGTGGGCGAAAGCCAGGGTTGCACCCTCTTTCAGGTTAGGCTCGATCTCGGCCTTGTACAGCTGGGCCTGGTACTCGTCCGGAGTCAGGACCATGACCACGTCAGCGGCGGCGACGGCAGACGGCACGTCGCTGGTCTTCAGGCCATAGGCTTCGGCCTTGGCGATGGAAGAAGAGCCCGGACGCAGACCGACGGTCACGTCAACACCGGATTCTTTCAGGTTGCACGCATGGGCGTGGCCCTGGGAACCGAAACCGATGATGGCAACTTTCTTGCCCTGGATGATGGAAAGATCACAATCCTTATCGTAATAAACCTGCATGAGAAACCTCTGTTATTTGTGATGGCCCCGCAGGGCCATGATGTTCGAACTTGTCAATTCTGGCCGTTACAGGCTCAGCACCTTCTCGCCGCGGGCAATTCCAGACACCCCGGTACGGACCACTTCCAGCACTCCGGAAGTACCGACGGCCTGGATAAAGCCATCCAGCTTGTCGCTGTCACCCGCCAGCTGAACCGTGTACACCGAGCTGGTGACGTCCACGATCTGGCCGCGGAAGATATCCACCGTGCGCTTGATCTCGGCACGCTGGGACCCGGTCGCTTTCAGCTTTACCAGCATCAGCTCGCGCTCAATGTGTGACCCTTCGGTCAGATCCACCAGCTTCACCACTTCAATCAGCTTGTTCAGCTGTTTGGTGATCTGTTCGATGACCTTGTCAGAACCGGTGGTGGTGACGGTCAGACGGGACAGGGTCTCGTCCTCGGTCGGCGCCACGGTCAGTGTTTCAATGTTGTAGTTGCGCTGGGAGAACAGGCCAACCACCCGTGACAGCGCTCCCGGCTCGTTTTCCAGCAAAACAGAAATGATTCGACGCATGATCACACCCTCTCCGTCTTGCTGAGCCACATGTCTTTCATGGAACCGCGGGCTACCTGCATCGGGTAGACATGCTCGAAGCGGTCGACATAGATGTCGACAAACACCAGCCTGTCTTTCATCGCCAGGACTTCCTTGAGCTTGGACTCAAGGTCTTCCTTCTTCTCGATGCGCACGCCCACGTGGCCATAGGCTTCCGCCAGTTTGATGAAGTCCGGCAGGGACTCCATGTAGGACTGGGAGTGACGGGACTCGTAGTTCATGTCCTGCCACTGCTTCACCATGCCCAGGGCCTGGTTGTTCAGGTTGATGATTTTCACCGGCAGGTTGTACTGCTTGCAGGTGGACAGCTCCTGGATGTTCATCTGGATACTGCCCTCACCGGTGATGCACAACACCTCGTCGTCAGGATGGGTCAGCTTGACACCCATCGCCGCCGGCAGACCAAAGCCCATGGTGCCCAGGCCACCGGAGTTGATCCAGCGGTTGGGCTTGTCGAACTTGTAGTACTGGGCAGCAAACATCTGGTGCTGGCCCACGTCGGAGGTAACAAACGCCTCGCCGTTGGTCAGCTTGCACAACAGTTCGATCACTTCCTGCGGCTTGATCACATCCGGACTGGTTTCATAACGCATGCCGTGGAACGCACGCCACTCGTCGATCTGCTTCCACCAGGAACCAATGGCGTCGGGATCCGGCTTATCCTTGCTTTCTTTCACCAGGGCAAGCATCTCCTTGAGCACCGCATCCACGGGGCCGACGATGGGCACATCCGCTTCCACGGTCTTGGAGATGGAGGCCGGATCGATGTCGATGTGAATGATGCGCGCACCCGGACAGAACTTCTCGGTGGCGTTGGTTACCCGGTCATCAAAACGGGCGCCGACACAGAGAATCAGATCCGAGTGGTGCATGGCCATGTTGGCTTCGTAGGTGCCATGCATGCCCAGCCAGCCCAGATGCTGCTTGTCGGATGCCGGGTAACAGCCAATCCCCATCAGGGTATTGGTGAGCGGATAACCCAGCATGCGGGTCAGCTCGGTCAGCTGGTTCGAGGCCTTGCCCAGGATCACACCGCCGCCGGCATAGATAACCGGGCGCTTGGCCGCCAGCAGCATATCGACCGCTTTCTTGATCTGGCCGGCGTGGCCACGAATGGCCGGATTGTAGGAGCGCAGCTTGACCTTCTTCGGATAGGAATACTCATAGCGCTCGTTCGGCGTGGTCATATCCTTGGGGATATCCACCACCACCGGGCCGGGGCGACCGGTCGCGGCAATGTAGTAAGCCTTGCGAATGATTTCGGGGATTTCCTCGGGGTGCCGCACACTCAGGTTGTGCTTCACCACGGGACGGGAAACACCGATCATGTCGGTTTCCTGGAAGGCATCCTCACCAATGAGGTGGGAGGCAACCTGACCGCACAGAACCACCATGGGGATGGAATCCATAAAGGCGGTGGCAATGCCGGTGATGGTGTTGGTGGCTCCAGGACCCGAGGTCACCAGTACGGTACCTGGTTTTCCGGTCGCGCGGGCATAACCGTCGGCCATGTGGACCGCCGCCTGCTCGTGCCGAACCAGAATATGCTTGACTTTGTCCTGCCTGAACAGCGCATCATAAATATGAAGGGCTGCACCACCCGGATAGCCGTATATGTATTCGATACCTTCATCCTGAAGGGACCGGATCAGCATATCGGCGCCAGACAATAACTCCACGATTTTCTACCCTCTTCTACGAGTGAATGAGCCGGGTTTCGTCCCGGTTGCCTGGATTCACGGTCTCCCTGCTTCTTGTGAAAGCGGAACCGGCTTGCTCCTCCACACCTGCAAAATAAGAGGTTGTCTCCTGGCCAGCCGCCCTCCTGAGGGTTGCGGAGAACGACCAATCAACGGGTTGCACGTAAGCAACAACCAGCGCACATCGGGACCCGATGTGTTCAGTGTGGTGATTAACGGGGGATACTCGCTCGGGATTGCCTGCCGAATTAACCCCAGTTTCAGGCAATCGCCAATTCTGACAGCGCGAAACTCCCTGTCAATAGCCGCCGGCCGTTAATCCACCCAATATGACCGAAGGTCTGCCATACTTGGAGAATCCGGGCCCCGAGATTTGAACCAGACGAAAGAAAATCGGCGTTCCGGATGGCATGATAGACTTCACCAATAATTCCAACCGGCAGCGGAATCTGACCGGTAGCAAACCACGGCGAGTAGATCCATGAACAGAAAAATCCTGATGTTGACCCTGTTAATGGCTTTGGTACCGGGCATTGCCCACAGCGGTTCCGTCTACAAATGGACGGACGAAAACGGCGTCACCCACTTTGGCGATCGCCAGCCCACAGGCAGCAAGGCCGAACAGGTCAGTGTCCGTTCCGGCAAGGGTTCGACCAATGCGTCCAGCCGAACCAGCGCCCAGGAGCAGGTTCAGGCCATGGAACAGGAAGCGGAAAAGCGCGAACTCACCGAGCGTGAGCGGGCCGAGATGGAAGCGATCCGCAAGCAGCGCGAGGCCAACTGTGCGACTGCCCAGTCCAACCTGAAGATCATCGACAGCAATGCGCGGATTCAGGTGGAGGAAGATGGCGAGCGGCGGTATCTGTCACCGGAGGAAATTGCCGAGCAGCGGATGCGGTTCGAGGAGATTGCCGAAGAAAATTGTGGGCCGATGGAAGAATAAGAGGTGAAGGTGGGGTCAGATGAAGGCGTTCATCTGACCTCGGGGGAACGACGGCTCGGGCTGGATGTAAAAATGGGGTCATATGGAAGCCTTCATCTGACCCCGTCTTAGACGTTACCCCGAGTCAGACTTGAAAATGGGGTCAGAAGAAAGCTTTCTTCTGACCCCTACTTCAAACACCGGCTTTGCCCGATACCGATCAGGCCTTCTCGAACACCAGCTGGTGATCCTTCACCGTGCCGCGAATGGTATCCCCCGACACAAACTCTCCCTGGAGCAGTTTCTGCGCCAGCGGGTTCTCGATGTTCCGCTGGATCGCCCGCTTCAGCGGCCGTGCACCGTAAACCGGGTCGTAACCCACTTCCGCCAGCAGGTCCATGGCAGCGTCGTCCAGCTCCAGCTTCATGTCCTGTTCCTTAAGACGCTTGCTCAGGCCGGCGATCTGGATCTTGGCGATGCCACGGATCTGATCTTCCGCCAGCGGATGGAACACCACCACTTCGTCCACGCGGTTGATGAATTCAGGGCGGAAATGGGTGCCTACAACTTCCATCACCGCATTCTTCATGGCCTCGTAGTTCTCCTCACCCGCTTTCTGCTGGATGATGTCGGAGCCCAGGTTCGAGGTCATCACGATAACGGTATTGCGGAAGTCCACCGTGCGGCCCTGGCCATCGGTCAGGCGGCCATCCTCAAGCACCTGAAGGAGGATGTTGAACACATCCGGGTGCGCCTTCTCCACCTCATCCAGCAACAGCACTGAATACGGCCGGCGGCGTACCGCTTCGGTCAGGTAACCACCCTCTTCGTAACCGACATATCCCGGAGGCGCACCGATCAGCCGAGCTACGGAGTGCTTCTCCATAAACTCGGACATGTCGATACGCACCATGGCTTCCTCGGTATCGAACAGGAAGGATGCCAGCGATTTACACAGCTCGGTCTTGCCCACCCCGGTCGGGCCGAGGAACAGGAACGAGCCGTTGGGCCGGTTCGGATCGGAAAGACCGGCACGGGAACGACGAACCGCATTGGAAACCGCTTCCACCGCCTCATCCTGACCGATCACCCGGTCGTGCAGGGCCTCTTCCATACGCATGAGCTTGTCGCGCTCGCCTTCGAGCATCTTGGATACCGGGATGCCAGTCCACTTCGAGACCACCTCGGCGATCTCTTCATCCGTAACCCGGTTACGCAGCAGCTCCATCTTCTTCATCTCGGCCTGGCCGGCCATTTGCAGCTGGCGCTCCAGCTCCGGAATCTTGCCGTACTGCAACTCGGACATGCGGCCAAGATCGCCAGCGCGCCGTGCGTTTTCCAGGTCAATCCGTGCCTGCTCCAGATCGCTCTTGATTTTCTGGGAGCCGTGCAGCGCCGCTTTCTCGGAGTTCCAGACTTCCTCCAGGTCGGCGTATTCCCGCTCGACTCCGGCAATCACCTCGGAAAGCTCTGACAGCCGCTTCTTGGACG
This sequence comes from Marinobacter szutsaonensis, assembly GCF_039523335.1. Taxonomy (NCBI): domain Bacteria; kingdom Pseudomonadati; phylum Pseudomonadota; class Gammaproteobacteria; order Pseudomonadales; family Marinobacteraceae; genus Marinobacter; species Marinobacter szutsaonensis. Next base: position 8,513 of record NZ_BAAAFC010000003.1, read on the forward strand.
CCTCGTCCTTCTCTTTCTTCAAGGCCTCGCGCTCGATCTTCAGCTGGATCAACCGGCGCTCGAGACGGTCCAGGGCCTCGGGCTTGGAATCCATCTCCATGCGGATCTGACTGGCGGCTTCGTCCACCAGGTCGATCGCCTTGTCCGGCAGTTGCCGGTCGGTGATGTACCGGTGGGACAGCTTCGCCGCCGCGATGATGGCACCATCGGTGACTTCAACACCGTGGTGAACCTCGTAGCGCTCTTTCAGGCCACGCAGGATAGCGATGGTGTCTTCCTCACTCGGCTCGCTGACCAGGACCTTCTGGAACCGGCGCTCGAGGGCGGCATCTTTCTCGATGTTCTCGCGGTACTCGTCCAGAGTGGTGGCACCCACGCAATGCAACTCACCCCGAGCCAGAGCCGGCTTGAGCATGTTGCCGGCGTCCATGGAGCCTTCGGCCTTGCCGGCGCCGACCATGGTGTGAATCTCGTCAATAAACAGGATGATCTGCCCTTCCTGCTTGGACAGCTCGTTCAGCAGGGCCTTCAGGCGCTCCTCGAATTCACCGCGGAACTTGGCACCGGCGATCAGTGAGCCCATGTCCAGGGACAGCACTTTTTTGTCCTTCAGGCCATCGGGCACTTCGCCGTTGACGATGCGCTGGGCCAGACCTTCGACAATGGCGGTCTTACCCACGCCAGGTTCACCGATCAGTACCGGGTTGTTCTTGCGCCGGCGCTGCAGCACCTGGATGGTGCGGCGAATCTCGTCGTCACGACCGATGACCGGGTCGAGTTTGCCTTCGGCGGCGCGCTCGGTGAGGTCGATAGTGTACTTGGACAGGGCCTGGCGGTTTTCCTCGGCACCCGGATCGGTGACAGCCTCACCACCACGGACCTCGTCGATGGCCTTTTCCAGAGCGGCTTTGTCCACGCCCTGCTCGCGCAGTACCCGGCCGAGGGTGCCCCGGTCTTCCAGGGCGGCCAGCAGCATCAGTTCACTGGAAATAAACTGGTCTTTGCGCTTCTGGGACAGTTTGTCAGCCATGTTGAGCAGGCGGCCCATGTCGTTGGACATGGAGACATCGCCGGCGGAACCTTTCACTTCCGGGAGGTTCTCGATTTCCTGGGCGATGGCCTGGCGGATGCGTGCCGGGTCCGCGCCGGCCTGCTTCAGCAGCGGCTTGATGGAGCTGCCGTCCTGGTCCAGCAGTGCCTGCATCAAATGCAGCGGCTCAATGAAGTTGTGGTCCTTGCCAACCGCGAGCGACTGCGCGTCCGCCAGCGCGGTCTGCAGTTTGCTGGTGAGCTTGTCGATTCTCATGTTTCCGTTTCCCTAATTCAGTTAGCGGATATCTGGCGAACCCTTTGGCGGTTCGGTTATATCCAAATTGCTTTGCATTTAAATGTAGGGGCGGCGGGAGGGACTTCAAGCTCCGGGGATCTGATTTTGGTGGGAAATTGACCGTGATCATATGTGTTCGGGGCAGACTCATAGGTGCTAGTTCATCCAGATGAGCGTAGCCATACGCCCGGTCTGACCATCACGCCGATAGGAGAAAAACCAATCTCGATCGCGAACGGTGCAGAGGCTGCCGCCGGAGACGGAGCGAACGCCGGCACTGGCCAGGCGTTGTCGGGCCAATTGGTAGATGTCGGCCAGGTAGTGACCAGGGCGAGCGCCCTCTTCTTTGAATGCTCTGGCGGCACCCGGATCGTGTGACAGGAACGCCTCGCGAACTTCCGGGCCGACTTCAAATTGTTTCGGGCCGATGGCCGGGCCGAGCCAGGCGATCAGTTCATCGCCGGGCTCGGCCATGACGCCAATCAGGTTTTCAAGCACGCCGCCACACAGGCTTCGCCAGCCGGCGTGGGCGGCACCGACCACGCTGCCCTGTCGGTCGCACAACACCACCGGCAGGCAGTCGGCGGTCAGGATGGCGCAGGCAATTCCCGGTTCCCGGGTGAAGCTGGCATCGGCTTCCGGGACCGTGGCGACGTTGTCTGCGGTGATCTCCACCACTTCGGTGCCGTGGACCTGGTTCAGCCAGGCGATGCAGGCGGCGTCCAGGCCGGTGAATTCGGCCAGGCGCTGTCGATTGGACTGAACATGGTCGGGGTTATCTCCGACATGACTACCGAGGTTGAGGCTGTCCCAGGGTGGCTGGCTGACACCGCCCTGGCGGGTGGTGCACAGCGTCTGGACATTTCTGGGCACGGACCATTCCGGGCGGAGGACGAGCTGCTCAGAAATCATGGCTCTCGAGTTCCCGGACGTGTTTGCGCAGGGCTTCGATCAAATGAACCATGTCCTCCGGCAGCGGCACTTCCCAGCTCAGGATTTCCCCGGTTTCGGGATGTTCGAGAGTCAGCTGCCGGGCGTGGAGCGCCTGGCGATTGAAGCCGGAGAGCACTTCCCGCAATTCCTCCGTCGAGCCTTTGGGCAGGCGCATGCGGCCGCCATAGAGCTGATCGCCCACAAGAGGGTGTTTCACATGTGCCATATGCACCCGGATCTGGTGGGTTCGGCCGCTTTCCAGCTTGCAGCGGATGTGGGTGTGGGCGGCGAAGCGCTCCACCAGGCGATAATGGGTGACGGCCGGTTTACCGCTCGAGACCACGGCCATTTTCTTGCGCTCGCGTGGATGTCGGCCAATGGGGGCATCAACCGTGGCGCCGCCGGTGAGCGTGCCCACGACAACGGCGTCGTACTCGCGCCCCATGGTTCGGGTTTGGAGCTGGTCGACCAGGGAGGTATGGGCGATTAAGCTGCGGGCCACCACCATAATGCCGGAGGTGTCCTTGTCGAGCCGGTGCACGATGCCCGCGCGGGGCAGGTTTTCCACTTCCGGGGCGTAGCTCAGGACGGCGTTGACCAGGGTGCCCGCCGCGTGGCCTGCCGCCGGGTGCACCACCAGCCCCGCCGGCTTGTTGATCACCAGCAGGTGCTCGTCCTCGTAGACGATGTCCAGCTGGATATCTTCCGCCTCCCAGCTGACCTGCACTTCCGGCTCGGCATCCAGTTCGATGACGTCATCGAGCATGACCTTGTCCCGGGGCTTTCGGGCCTCGCCGTTGACGGTCAGGGTGCCGTCCTTGATCCAGCCCTGCAGGCGGGAGCGGGAGTGCTCGGGCATGAGAGCGGCAGCAGCCTGGTCGAGCCTGCGGTCGCTCAAATCGGGTGGAACAACAAATCGTGCGGTAATTCGGTTTTCAGATGACATCAAGCCCCCGGGGCCGGTGTGTTACGTTTTGATCAGATTCTGGCAATCGGGCGAGGGAACCTCTGCACATGGGCCGACTTCCCCGCTACAATGGCCGCTGCTCAAAAACTTTTCGACATTATACGGGATTCCGGCATGAGATCAGTTGTTCGTTTGCTGTTGCTGTCCACCCTGGTGGTGATGATCAGCGCCTGCGCCAGTAACAAACAGGAAGAAGTCCTGCCGGAACAGACGTATTACGAGAATGCCCGCCAGGCGATGGACTCCGGCAACTTCAATGAAGCCGAGGAGAACCTGGATGCCCTGGAGACCTATTACCCGTTCGGCCGCTACGCCGAACAGGCCCAGCTGGACCTGATCTACGCCCGCTACCAGAACCTCGATCTGGAAGGCGCCCGGGCCGCGGCGGACCGCTTCCTGCGCCTCAATCCGCAGAGCGACCACGCCGACTACGCCCTGTATATGCGTGGACTGGCTTCCTACAACCTGGATCTCGGCCTGGCGGCCCGCTACTTCCCCATCGACGTAGCCGCCCGCAACCCCGGTGAACAGACCCAGGCGTTCCGGGATTTCTCGCAACTGCTGAACCGTTACCCGGACAGCCCCTATGCCAGTGACGCCCGCCAGCGCATGATCGCCATCCGCAATCGCATGGCCGAACTGGAGCTGCACGCCGCCAACTACTACATCAAGCGCGAGGCCTATCTGGCCGCCAATAACCGGGCGCGCTATGTGGTCGAGAACTATCCCTCCGCCCCGGCCGTGGAAGAAGCCCTGATCATCATGGCCGAGACCTACCAGTTTCTGGACCTGAAAAAAGCGGCCCGTGACAGCATTGCCCTGCTTCGGGAGAATTTCCCGGACAGTGAGGCGTTCAACGAGGACGGAGAGTTTGTGGCAGACCGGTTGAAGGGGGAGAACCGGTCGTTGATGAATGTGGTGACGTTCGGGTTGATTGGCGATGAGTGAGATTGGCCTGAAGTTGGGGTCAGATGAAGGTTTTCATCAGACCCCTGAGTTGACGCTCGACTAACAGACCTGACTTGAGGATGGGGTCAGATGAAAGCTTTCATCTGACCCCTGCTTGGCGCCCGGACTCCCGAGCTTGAGCTGAACCCGGGGTCTGAAGAACGCTTTCTTCTGACCCCATTTTCAATCATCCCCGCTACTTCCCACTCTTCCAGCCATTGGTAATCGGATACCGCCGATCCTTCCCAAACCCGCGCTCGGTAATCCGCACGCCGATCGGCGCCTGGCGGCGCTTGTACTCGTTGATATCCACCAGCCGAATCACCCGCGCCACATCGGTGGCGTCAAACCCCTCCGCCACGATCGCCTCGGCACTGAAATCCCTCTCGACATAGAAATTCAGGATCTGATCCAGCACGTCGTATCCCGGCAGGCTGTCTTCATCCTTCTGGTCCGGGGCCAGCTCGGCTGAGGGCGGGCGGGTGATGACCCGCTCCGGGATCACCGGGGAAACGGTGTTGCGGTAGCGGGCCAGGCGAAACACCAGGGTCTTGGGCACATCCTTCAGCACGTCAAAGCCGCCAGCCATATCGCCGTAAAGTGTGGAATATCCCACTGCCATCTCGCTCTTGTTGCCAGTGGTCAGCACCAGGGAGCCAAACTTGTTGGACAGGGACATCAGCAGCACACCCCGCAGTCGTGCCTGCAGGTTTTCCTCGGTGGTGTCCGGCTTGGTGCCTTCGAACGGCTTTTCCAGGGTCGCCATGAACGCATCGTACATGGGCTCAATGGAGAACACATCGTACTGAACGCCCAGAGCGTTGGCCTCGGCCTCGGCATCCTCCAGGCTCATGCTGGAGGTGTAGCGGAACGGCATCATCACGGCGCGCACCCGGTCCTTGCCCAGGGCATCCACCGCGACGGCCAGGGTAACGGCAGAGTCGATACCACCGGACAAGCCCAGCACCACGGTTTTGAAGCCATTCTTGTTCACGTAGTCCCGGACCCCCGTGACCAGCGCCCTGTAAACGTTGGCTTCAAGGGACGGCTCCTCGGGCAGCGGCTGGGACACCGGCTGGCAATGGTGATCACAGATAAAGTCGACCGGGTACAGCCCCTCGCTGAACTGAGGCGCTTCGGCCATCAACGCACCGGAGTGGTCGTAGACCATGGAGCCGCCATCGAACACCAGCTCGTCCTGCCCTCCGATCAGGTTCACATAGACAATACTGACGGCATTCTCCTGCGCCTTGCGCTCCAGCAGGGCCTTGCGCCGGGCCTGCTTGTCGATGTCGTAGGGTGACGCATTCAGGTTCAGGATCAGCCGGGCACCGGCTGCGGCGCAATCCTCCACCGGCCCATCCTTCCAGATGTCTTCGCAGACGGTGATACCGACCGGAATACCCCGGATATCCAGGGTGAGCACCTCCCTGCCCTCTGCAAAGTAGCGCTTTTCATCAAACACCTGGTAGTTGGGCGGGAAGCGCTTGAAGTAGCGGCCAGCAATCTCGCCCCTCTCGATCACCACGGCACCGTTGTAGAGCAGCCCGTGTTGGCGCAGCGGTGCGCCGATGACAATCGCCGGTTCCAGGTCCGCGGCCCTGATCTCTTCCAGCGCCTCATCCACCCGCAGATCCAGGCTTGGGCGCAGCAGCAAATCCTCTGGCGGATAGCCGGTCAGGCAGAGTTCCGGGAACACCACGATGTCGGCCTGATGCTCGCTGGCCGCCTTGCGGGTGGCGTCAATCACCAGCCGGGCATTGCCGGGAATATCCCCTACCAGGAAATCCAGCTGGGCCATGACGACCCGCAGCTTCCGGGCAGACGATTGGGAGGACGGGGCGTTCCCGGACACGGACATAAATCGGCTCCTGTAACTCATTGCCATGAAAAGGCTATTATAACCCCGCGAGGGCGAGAATTTCTTCCGACCAACAAAGACAAAAGGCAACCATGGCAGGCAGCACGTCACCGACCGGCAGCGCACAGGCACTGAACCCGCCGGGCAACTGGCAGCAAGTGAAACTGTTCCGGATCTATAACCATTACCGGCTGGTGGTCAGTTTGATGCTGGTGGGGTTGCTGTTTATTGATCCGGTCGCCATGGAGCCCCGTTTCCGCTGGCAGGACTATTACCAGGCCGGCGTGGTGTCCTACCTGGCCCTGAATGCCTTTATCGGCATGACATTGTTCGCTGGCTTCCAACCCAGTCAGCGGCATATCACCCTGTCCATCCTGCTGGACATCCTGATCATGCATGGCCTGCTGATAAGCAGTACCGGCATTACCAACGGCCTGGCCAACCTGGTCATCATTTCGGTCGCCGCCGGCAACATCCTGACCCCGAGCCGCATGGGCACCTTCTATGCCGCCCTTGCCGCGCTCTGCTCCCTGGGCATTTCCAGCTGGGCCGTCCTGGTACTGGATGAAAGTGGCGACGACATCGTCCGCGCCGGCTCCCTCGGCATTCTTTATTTCGCGGCTGCGTTTATCCTGCAGAACATCTCGCGGCGCATGATGCGAAGCGAAGCCCTGGCCTCGAGCCGAGCCCGCAGCATCGCCGAACTGGAGCAGATCAACCAGCAGATCATCCAGCGCATGCGCACGGGCATCCTGGTGCTGGATCGCTCCGGCCAGATCCGCCTGGCGAACGCCGCTGCCGAGGAGCTGCTGTTTGGCACGCTAGGCACCGAGGATTCAGCGCAAGTGCAAAACAGGGTACTGCCCCAGCCCCTCAAGCTCGGCCTGGAGGACTGGCTCAAGGATCCACGCAAGCGCGTTGCGCCATTCCAGTCCGCCCCCACCTCGCCACTTCTGCAGGCCAATTTTACCCAACTGGATCAAGAACAGGGGGATCTGATCCTGGTGTTCGTGGACGACATGAGCAAGGTGACCCAGCAGGCCCAGCAGATGAAGCTGGCGTCCCTCGGCCGACTGACCGCCGGCATTGCCCACGAGATCCGCAACCCGCTGGGCGCCATCAGCCACGCCGCGCAATTGATGGAGGAGTCCCCGTCCCTCGATGAGGGCGACAAGCGCATGCTGGACATCATCCGCCGCCACTCCAGGCGGGTAAACGGTATCATCGAAAATGTCCTGGAATTGTCCCGGCGCAAGGCAGCGAATGCCGAATTGGTGGATATTCCCGTATGGCTGCAGGAGTTCCGGCGGGACTTCCTGCAAACCCAGGATGACCAGTCAGAGCCTGTCCGTGTTGATGTTGTCATCGATCCGGATACACCGGCCGCCCGATTCGACAAGAGCCAGATCGAGCAAGTGCTGGTCAACCTGTGCGACAACGGGCTTCGTTACAGCCAGCAGCAATGCGGCGAGAAGCATATAAAGCTGAGCGCCGGGACCACAGAGGATGGAGAGCGGGCCTATCTCGATGTTCGGGACTACGGCCCTGGCATCTCGAAAGAGCATCGGAGCTCGGTGTTTGAGCCGTTCTTCACAACTGACAAAAGCGGCACCGGCCTGGGCCTTTATCTGGCCCGGGAACTGTGCGAGTCTAACCAGGCCCACCTGTCCCTGGTGGAAGATGACCAGCCCGGCTGCTGTTTCCGCATTACCTTTGCCCCACCCGGGCGCCTGATCTGATCGAAGATCTGTTTTCACCCGGGCGCGCACAACGAGATGGAACCGACACGAGACAATGACCACGCACACCGCACTGATCGTTGATGACGAGCCGGATATCCGGGACCTGCTGGAAATCACCCTCACCCGGATGGGCATAGAGACTCTGACCGCTCCGGACCTGACCACTGCCAGGCAGTTATTGGACAAGCACCAGCCCCAGCTATGCCTGACCGACATGAACCTGCCGGACGGTAACGGCATTGACCTGGTGCACTGGATCCAGGAACACGCCCCGGCCACGCCCGTCGCAGTGATCACCGCCTATGGCAACATGGACACGGCCATCGAATCCCTGAAGGCGGGCGCCTTCGATTTTGTCTCCAAACCGGTGGAACTGCCGAGACTGCGGGAGCTGGTCAGCAGCGCCCTGAAACTGTCCGACGCCAAACCGGATAACGAAGCGGAAACCGACGAGCCAGGTCTTCTGCTGGGCAACTCGCCGCAGATCCGCAAGCTGCGCAACCAGACGCGCAAGCTTGCGAGGAGCCAAGCACCGGTGTTCATCAGTGGCGAATCCGGTAGCGGTAAGGAATTAGTTGCCCGCATGATCCACCTTCAGGGCCCGCGGCGGGAAGGACCCTTCGTGGCCGTCAACTGCGGCGCCATCCCCTCCGAGCTGATGGAAAGCGAATTCTTCGGGCACAAAAAAGGCAGCTTCACCGGCGCTGTTGAAAACAAGGAAGGCCTGTTCCGTTCCGCCAACGGCGGCACCCTGTTCCTGGACGAAGTGGCCGACCTGCCCCTGGCCATGCAGGTGAAACTGCTGCGGGCCATTCAGGAGAAAGCCGTGCGCCCGGTGGGCGACACCAAGGAAGTACCGGTAGACATCCGGGTACTCAGCGCCACCCACAAGAACCTGCCGGAGCTGGTACAGGAAGGCAACTTCCGTCAGGACCTGTTCTATCGGATCAACGTGATCGAACTGGCAGTACCGCCACTGCGGGAGCGGGCCGACGACATTCCCCTGCTCGCCAGCCACATCCTCGGGCGCATCGCCCGGGAATACGAGTGCGACCCGGCCGCCCTCACCCCCGATGCGATCGAACGGCTCAAGGCCTACGACTTCCCCGGCAACGTGCGGGAGCTGGAGAATATTCTGGAGCGGGCCTTTACCCTGTGTGATGAAGACCGGATCAGTGCCGACGACTTGCATCTGGGCAACGGGGTGCAGCCCACAGGGTCAGCTTCCGGTTCGGCCAATCTGGGCACAGATGCGCCCAGTGTGCCGGAGGGGGAAATTGATCTTGAAGGGTTTCTGGAAACCATTGAACGCCAGGCCATTGAGAAGGCACTTGAGGCTACGCGCTGGAACAAGACCGCAGCGGCCAAGCGTTTGGGAATCAGTTTTCGGGCGTTGCGGTATCGGTTGAAGAAGTTGGGGATGGAGTAAAACCAGGGATTTAGGATAGTATTCTTTTCCGGGCAGGATGCTCGGAAAATCTTAATAACCGGACAAGGAAAAGTCTGATGAATAACCGAAAATTCATCGGCGGTTTCACACTTGTGGAGCTGCTGATAACCCTCGCCATTGTTGCCGTAATCGCCAGCATTACGGTGCCCTCCATGGGCAACATCATCCGCCAATCTAACCGTCATGGGGCAGTCAGCGACATGATCAGCCTGATCAATCTAGCAAGAAATACGGCGATCATGGAGCAAAAAACCGTCACACTTTGTCCTCTCGATGAGAATGATGAGTGTGCACACGACTGGACTGGGATGATCACGGTCTTCCGTGATCCTGAGTCAGACAAGATGCTCTCGGATGCAAGCGAAGTTGTTCGAGTAGCGCGATCTCACGAAGGCGGAGAATGGGTCGCGAACACAGCTTCACGGCCCTACTTCCGATTCATGCCAAGCGGAATTGCGAACTATGCGATCGGCAATGTTGTCTGGTGCCCCTCGGACAGGGACATGACATCGGCGGCTCAGTTGGTGGTCAATCGTGGCGGAAGGGTTCGATTGTCACAGGATCATGATGGCGACGGGGTTGCCGAAGACACTAATGGGGATCCCATCACGTGTAATTGAGAGGGGCGCCATTTGGCGCCCCTCTCAAATCGAAACCTAATCACTTGGACCAAGTGTCCTCACCCGTTTCAATGCCAGCCGCATTGTTTCTGTCCCAGGCTCGCGCGCCAGTCGAAGACAGCTGAACAAAGCCGTCGCCTGCCTGCGCTCCCTTGGGTACGGCTCTTAGAACAAAGGAGTTCGTCTGTAAATCATAGACCCTGAGATCATAATATTTGGTGTTTCCATCCAATGGAGCCTCACTGGGAAAAACGCTCGAATCTGGAGCGGTGAGAGTTGAATTGATTGCACTTCCGTCTCCAGCAGCACCGAGATAACTTCCGTTTTGGGTGTAATACCTCTCCATCGCATTCGCGAAGGACATCAGAGCACCCTGGGCATCTCCTCGCCGGATATCCTTTACGTAATTCTGGTAACTGGGATATGCAATCGCTGCAAGGATGCCGATGATTGCCACCACAATCATCAGCTCGATTAAAGTAAATCCATTGAGTTTTCTTTTTTCTATCATCAATTTTCCAACCAAACTAAAACGTATCTGGAACTCCAATCAAACAGTTAATTGTAAAGTTCCTGCCAGCCGACGCGCCCGAGTCCACCAGTGTTCCGACCTACGTCAACTTCGTCAGAAAGGATTTCACTGTCGGACCGCGGAATAAGAACGTAGTCGCCAAGGAAACTTCCCGGGTTAGGCAAGCCGCCCTCAGTCTTATACCCAACAATCCCCTCACCCAGTTTTGGCCAGACAGCCCGATCCGGAGACCTTCCATCAAGACCAAATGCCATGATCCAGCCATCCCCACCGATGTCACAGGGGTTGGACGTCGGCACAATAGAGTTCACGAAGACATACTCTCCTCGTACCTGAGGCGACTGGGTGATTCTTTCCCCTGCTTCTGATTCAGTATTAAAGTCCACATACCATCCGTGTTGAGTGTCAAAGGTGTCGCCTTCCGACTCTCTGACTTTATACGACACTCCGTCCTCACCGGTAACCGTGCTCTCATCAAGCGTGCGTCCAACAAGGTCGGATCTGTCCAGATTAGCCGTACTGGTATCCAGTACACCGTAAAACGACTGAACACTGGTACTAATCGGATCATCTTGAGTCAAGTACTGGCCAGTCCCAAACAATACCAGAAGGTCAGGCAGCGGATTGCCCGACTCCTTGTCTGGGTTCCGAACCACCATGGGAGCAGCTGTGACGGGTTGGGCGATCATCGCGCCTGATGTGTCCGTGCGCTCCGCGGTAAAGAGAGGCGCGCCCCCGAGACTGGCCTCCCAACCGCTTGGACCACCAGAATTATAACGAGCCGACCAGATATTGCCCTTCAAATCACCGGCGTAGATTCGGTCGATCAGCCGATCGCCATCAAGATCGAGCTGGCGTACTGGTGATAGGCCCGTAGCCCCGTCCCCTGCCGATTCAAACTCGATGTATTGATAATCGGTATCTTCAGTCCAGGTTCCGTCAAGACCGCCTTCAAGATCCAACAAGAAAACACCAGTTGATTGAGTACTGGAGTTGTACCCATTTGGCACAAACGCAGTCCACTTGGGAGAATCGTTCTTGTCCCAATATGCCAGTCCAATGGTAGGCGGTTCGGTGATGTATCCCATTCTGGAGTCATCATCGGAGCTAAACTCCCAAAGTGGAATGTTTGCAGCGCCACTTCCGAACGTTGACGGATCAGTGATATCGAGGGCAAAGATGCCCTTCCCGCCGGTACGGGCACCACCAATCAAAACTGTGCGCCAATCTTCGACCCCACCATTGGCACCCTCGATATACACATCCGAAACGACCGGAGAGAGATCGACGTAATAACGATGCTGATAATCTGGATCAGTTAAATAGTGCAAACCCTGATCATCATCTCCTGAAGCAATAAACTCGGGAATATAACCAAATAACTCTGAACCATTTGCGGCAGAAAATGCGTGTAGCATGCCGTCGTTTGCCCCCACATAGACAACAGGAGCACGATTAATTTTGGCAGCGCGGAAATCCGCGTAGGTATCAGTAAGAATTCCAAATGGTTCTGCGTTAGGCCATGCCATATTGGGCTCACCCACATAAACCGGTGTTGAATTCACGATGTCGGCCAACAGACTGGCACGAACGCGGTATCCCTCAACGGAATTACCCTGGAAATAACTAATGCGCTTAGCACCAATGGTGGAATTGGCACTACCGGTTCCATCGAAGCCGAAGTCATCTCTGAAGTCCTGGGTAAAACTCGACCAATTCGAGGACGTGAGGTTCACTCCGGTGCTTCCGTTGTAGGTAAAAATGTTGCGCGGAGAATTAGACAGATCACGAGCGTCCAGTACACTACCTGCCTCCCAGGTGGCGGAATCTGAGACCGTCGGAGGGCCAGAATCATTCTCCGTCAATCCCACTGCATACAACTCACCAGTCCAGTTTGAGGGCTTGAACTCCGCACCAAACAGCAAAGTGTCTGTTTCGATGGTTGCCGTATTGAACGTAACGCCCGTGGAACTACCAACGGCAGAGGCAACGGCACTTTTAAAGGCACCCTTCATACCCTCGATCATGTCGGAGGCATTGCCAGCCGTGTAGTAATTATCCGGCCGCTGGAAGGTTGTGCCATTAGTAGCGGTTAATGTGTCTCCATTTACAGACCACCAATCCTCAGGGAGTGGATCGGTGCGTGAGTCAGCGTCAAAATCCTCAGGTACCTCAAACCCACCGTACTTGGCCGCAAGGTAATATTGGTTAGATTCGGGCGCCTCGAGCCTCTGGTTTTCCATAACATCCACCCAGAAAGTCGTTGCTGTCTGCTTCCCGGGCAGGTCAGATCTCATGTCGTTCACATGATTGTCAAACGCGAGGCCGGCGATGTAAGCCGAGTTATCACGGCCTGTAAACGAGTTTGTTTCGCCTAGGGTGTCATTAGCGCCCTGAAACTCGATTACTCCGACGCGGTTCGTAGCGGTAACGACATTGACCGTATCATCATCGCTAACTTCAGAGGGCTTCGAAGGCTCATCATTCAGGTATGCGGTATTACCCGGAAGATTTTTATCATCATGAGTATTGGCATCACCAATGCCGAGAATCACGGAGGGCTGGCATTCATATTGAACTGGGTCCGTCCAGCTTGCAATTACAGGAAACCCATCTACAACGCGATTAACATAGTCGGCATTTTGACGGTCAATGTCGGAATATGCTGAAACGTTACTTTGCCCCTTCAGGTAACGAGTTGCTGCGTAGTAGAGCTCACTGACTGGGTCGAGAACTTTGTGCTCATTATCATTAAGCTGACCAAACTTATTAATGTAATTGATCACTCCGCTATTGAGGAGCGAAAAGCCATCTGCATCGTTTGGATCCGGGTTCTGGACCAGAACACCGGTAACTGAGTCCCACTCGGCATTCGGATTGGCGGTTTGTCCCTGCGTTGGCGAAAACATTTCGGGACCCACATACTTCTGGCGCGCACGCAGCACTCCGCCGTCTCGGTCGCTACTGTTGTCATTCAAGTAGCCGAAAACACTATACCTAAGCGTGTCTGCATTCGCTTGGATAAGGCCCTCCGGCTTCCAACCCTGCGAATACTGAACACAGTTACCCTCCAACCCGACGTTAGAATCACAGACCTTAACTCTGACTGTTGCCCGGTAACTGAAGCCATTTCCCTCGCTGACAGGATATTGCTCTTCAGTCTCTCCAGCTGGCCTGCTTGCAGGGAAGTTATCAGGATCGAATGTTACTTCCTCGGCGTCCACGGAGGTGTCGCCCAAGCTAAACCTCATATCCACGCCCAGGCCCTCTATTTTTACCTTGACGTTCGCTGCGTCAAAAGGTGTCGCAGAGCGCACGACATCTTGACCGGAAATTTCTTTAATTTCGAGAGAGCTTTGTCCAGGATGCCGGGCTTTTTCCAACCAAGTCTCTGTCGGTGTATCCCTGTATCGGTATCCGCCCGTCAATGCTTTTCTAAAAGGATCAATAGTTTGGGTCGTTGCCCAGTTAAGGAAATTACCACTCCATTCCCCGGAGCCAGTGCAATTCTTAGACGTCGAGACGCTGGTTGGATAGAAATGCCTATTCTCTTCTTCCCCATGATTATATCGGTAGCATTTCTGCGGATCGAAATACCCTTCATAGTTTTCGCTTGGATTATAGTCACCCAAGTTCGCCAAACTCTGAATGGTCGGGTATTCAACAGATGGAGTGAGCACAAGGTTCGCAGGCACCCCGCGACCGCCGCCCAGGTAAAGCGGTTGATCAGCTAGAGTACCCGGCGCCGCATAGCCAGTGACCGGCAGCACCATGAGCATCCCCAGTCCAAAATTACGAAACAGGCGAATTACTTTTTCCATTGGTTATTCCTCCGCCGCTGCCGTTACAGGTTACGGGTATAATAAGATTCAACAATTCGTTGAGAATCACCGGATACACCAGGACTCCAAACAACAATTCTGAATGCCTGAGCATTTAGCGCTCCGGTTTCGTGCGTATACCCCTCCACAACGATGTCTGTGATCTGCTCTTCCTGATATGCATCGCCGATGTGTTCTATAAAGTACCTCGGAGTCACACCCTGGATCTCGTTGGCATCGCTGACCCCCGTACCTTGCGACCAGTCATGTGTAAGCGGATCGGGAGACGCATTATCTGGTCCATACAAGCCATCGGATCCATCGAAACTGGAAAGCAATGAAATGCCCTCAAGACGGACCTCGGCATCCCGCAATCCAGACTCTGCGATTTCCAGAGAAACCATCCCTTCCCGAGCTCCCGAGACCATCTTTTCCTGCATGATGCTGCCTTGCATGCTTGAAATGGCCAACAGAGTGAGAACCAATAGAAGCAGCAGGGAGAGAATGAGAGCGGCCCCTCGCTGTTTGCCACCAACATCGAAAAAGCAATGACTCATAACCGGTTCCTCATTGCAGTGGTTGCCGTATACACACGGTAAAGGTACGTATCGCCTGCACTTGCCTGACTCCAGCTATTGGTAGCATCACAATCCACCCAGCCCGGATAGCAGTATCTTTGTCCACCATCCGTTACACCATCTTCAGGTGATCGGACGAGGTAACTCATCCGGACAGCAACGGAATTGTCGGCTTGAGTCCGTCCTGCAGTGGTTCCCGAACCTGCGGGATCCTCCCAGCTATCGACCTGTCCATCATCATTGCTATCCACACCCAACTGAACCTGAAAATTCTGAACATTTTCGACCAACGCTACGGGGCTGAAAAAGGTACCCGTAACACTCCCTTGAATTGAGACGCCATCCATAACAAGCTCCCGGTTTCCGGTGGTGGCGTTATCGCTCAGGTAGAATCGGAACTGTCGCGGGCGGAAAATTGAGGCCCCATCGGGGTCATCGTTATAGTCTGTCGATAGTTGTTGGGTGTAATTCCCCGGCCCTCCACTTACGGAACCGGCGTTGTGGACCACAACATCATTCGAAGAGTTCACGTTCGTAACTTGAAAGACATCACCTTGCTTGCAATTGGTTACAATAAGAATGTCATTTTCATTAAACGTACTATTATCCGAAACTTGGAGGTTGGCGGCTTGCTGGCTCGGCTGAAAAGTGACACTAATTGCAGTATCCCCACTTACACCGCCCAGAGAGATACGATCGGATCCACCCGGACCTGTTCCATCATCTGCATCAAGCCCTCTCAGAAGCGCGCTTACATCAAAGCCAGACTCGTTGAGTATGCTGTTCAACCGGCCAGCCTGGAGCCCGTCAGTACCCAGACATCCCCAATAACCAGCATTGCGCACTTCTCGACTAACGATCATCGTGGATAAACGGCCTGTTTCCTGAGTTCTCGCGCTCGCTTCAGCAACCCGGAAAGTCTGACTGTTCGAAACAAAAATTTGAGTCAGGCCAACAGTGAGAATCAGTGACAACGTTAAGGCGATCATCACCTCGATAATGGTGAGCCCCTTCTGCTGTTTTATAGTCATTGGTCCAACCTCGCCACCAGACTAAACGATTTCTGCGCGTCATCATCGCCCAGCTGACGCTCATCCCAGGAAACAGCCACAGTTACTGTGCCTGCTGCATTATTGAAAGTGATGTTCGCGGTTGCTCCCGGAACGCTTTGAGAAAGAGTATTTTTCCAGGCAGTAACTTCGGCTGCGGTCAACGGATCTCCACCATTCGCACGAATCATCTCGACCAGCTCTTCGGTATGGAGATTAACCTGGGAACGGACATTGGCATTATTCACTTGCTTTAACGACAGGTATTGCATACCTGCGACCCCAAGTAGCCCGATAAGAAGGATTAATAGAGCCACCAGGACTTCAATCATGGTAAACCCTGAATGTCTTTTTATCTTTGCAGAAGTTTTCATCTTGAACACGTCCAAAGGTCAGCCAGAACCAGATGATTAAGGGCAGGTGTAATCGACGGTTGTCAGCCGCCCACCGGGACTGACGGTAATCCTTCGACCTGTGGCGTCACCGGAGCAGACCGTGACCAACACATCCTCGGGGTTTCCCGAGCCATCAGTCGGAGGCTCAGTCATACCGTTGGCCCTAAATTCGATCGCGCTTGTTGAGGTACCTCCGGCCGTGGCCACACCAACGGAAATACCGCCTTCAGTCGGCTCCAGCACGCGGACGAGGGTGCCATCGGAAGACAAGCTCGCTTGTATGGGGTTACTCGAAAAATCCACCTCCACCCTGACGCCACGCCGGATCGACTCAGACCTGGAGTAATTCAATAAACCGACAATAGAATTTGTGGTTGAAACCACCCTGTTGTTATCGATCATCCGCCCCATTTGCGGGATGGCGAAGGAAGCAATAACGGCAATCAACGCAACGGTGATCATTAACTCGATCAACGTAAAACCCGCACTTCGTTTATTATTAAACCTGTCAGACATAGTCCACTTCCATTATGACGTATCTGCACATTAAACAACGTTCACCAGAGCTTCCACGCTCTGGCGACAAGCGGACTTTTACAGGAGATGAGCGGTGAGGAGGGAGAAAAAATGTGACAGAGATCAAACGAGGCCGAGGTCACTCGACCTCGACCGCATCAATCCGAAGCTCCCGCGGCATGGAAAAAACAATATTCTCCAAACGCCCGGCAACTTCCTGGGGCTCTTCCCCACCCAGCTCCTTCAGGCGAGCAATAACCTCATTCACCAGCACTTCCGGGGCGGAAGCACCAGCAGTCACACCAACCGAGTTCTTGCCTTCCAGCCACTCCCGGTCGATCTGGGAGGCTTCGTCGATCAGGTATGCCGGGGTACCCATGCGCTCGGCCAGCTCGCGCAGGCGGTTGGAGTTGGAGCTGTTGGGGGAGCCCACCACCAGCATCAGGTCGCAGTCGCCGGCCAGTTGTTTGACGGCGTCCTGGCGGTTCTGGGTGGCGTAGCAGATGTCGTCCTTGCGGGGGCCCTGGATCTCGGGGAATTTGGCGCGCAGGGCGTCGATCACCCGGGCGGTGTCGTCCATGGAGAGGGTGGTCTGGGTGACGTAGGACAGGCGGGATGGGTCTTTCACCTCCAGCTTGGCCACGTCTTCCTCGTTTTCCACCAGGTAGATCTCACCGCCGTTGCTGTGGTCGTACTGGCCCATGGTGCCTTCCACTTCCGGATGGCCGTGGTGACCGATCAGGATGCATTCTCGGCCGTCGCGGCTGTAGCGCATGACTTCCATGTGGACCTTGGTGACCAGCGGGCAGGTGGCGTCGAACACCTTGAGGCCGCGGCGGGCGGCTTCGTTCTGGACCGCCTGGGAGACACCATGGGCGCTGAAAATCACCAGGGTGTCGTCGGGCACTTCGTCCAACTCGTCCACGAACACCGCGCCGCGGTTGCGGAGGTTGTCCACCACGAATTTGTTGTGGACCACTTCGTGGCGTACGTAGATCGGCGCACCGAACACATCCAGCGCCCGGTTGACGATTTCGATGGCGCGGTCGACGCCTGCGCAGAAGCCACGGGGGTTAGCGAGTCGGATTTGCATAATCAGTGCGTCTGTCCAGCCGGTTCCACATCGAGGATTTCAACTTCGAATTCCAGTGTACGCCCTGCCAGCGGATGGTTGAAGTCCACTTCCACTTCGTCGCCTTCCACTCGGCTGATCACGCCCGGCAACTCCTGCTGGCGCGCATCGGCGAAGGACACTACCACGCCCGGCTCCAGCACCATGTCGGCACTGAATTCGTGGCGTTTGAAGGTCTGGAGGTTGTTGGGGTTGTGCTGGCCGAAGCCCTTCTCCGGGGAAACCTCGAAGGTCTGGCGATCACCGGCTTTCATGCCCATCATCATTGCCTCGAAGTTTTCCGGCAGGTTCTCGTCACCGATCTCGAGGGTGGCGGGTTCTTTCTCGAAGGTGGAATCCACCACGTCGCCGCCCTTGATCTTGAGGGCGAAGTGGAGTTTTACACGGGTTCCCTTGTCTACGAGCAAATCTTTCATGAGTGTCGTTCACTCCTTTTCGGCATCCCCGCCGTCGGCGGGTTTGCGGAATATATCGAGGATCATCATGCCGGCGCCGATGGTGATGGCGGTGTCGGCCAGGTTGAATGCGGGAAAGTGCCAGTCCTGCCAGTAGAAGTGCAGGAAGTCCACCACATAGCCGTGCACTACCCGGTCATAGACGTTGCCGAGGGCGCCGCCGAGAATGAGTACGATGGCGACGGCTGTCCAGGTTTCATGGGCCTGCAATTTACGCAGCCAGCTCACCAGCACAACGCTGACCACCAGCGCCAGGGTCACAAAGAACCAGCGCTGCCAGCCATCGGCCTGGGCCAGGAAGCTGAACGCCGCGCCGGTATTGTGCAGCAGCGTCAGGTTGAACATGGGCATCACCGGCACCGGGTCACCGTAGGTGAGCATGGCGCTGGCCATGGCCTTGGTGCCCAGGTCGATGACAATGACCAGCGCCGCCAGCCACAGCCACTTCAGTTTCGAGCCCATGGCCTTATCCGTCATGGCAGCTTCCATCAGGCAAAGGATCGGCTTTCGCCGGGGCCTTCCACGTTGCTGACGCAGCGGCCGCACAGGTCGTCGTACTTGGCGTTGCGACCCACGTCTTCGCGGTGGTGCCAGCAGCGCTCGCACTTGGCATGGGTTGCCGGCGTAACTTTCACCAGCAGGCCCTCATGGCCGGTTTGCTCGGCACCCTCGGCCTCGGCCACCGGCTTGACGGTCGCCTCGGAGGTGATCAATACGAAACGCAGCTCCTCACCGAGGTGCTTCAGGCGCTCAGCCAGCTCACCTTCACAGTACAGGGTGACTTCGGCACTCAGGGAGCCCTTGATCTCGCCGCGGCCACGGGCCTCTTCGAGGCACTTGTTGACCGCTTCCTTCACGCTGTAGATCTCGCGCCAATAGTCGCGCCCCAGCTCGAAGTCGTCCGGCAACTCGGTCAGGCCTTCGTACCAGGTTTCGTAGAACACAGTCTCACCGCGCTCGCCCGGCAGATGCTGCCAGATCTCGTCGGCGGTGAAGCTCAGGATCGGGGCGATCCAGCGCACCAGCGCTTCGGCCACGTGATAGAGCGCAGTCTGACAGGAGCGCCGCGCCAGGCTATCGGCCTGGGTGGTGTACTGTCGATCCTTGATGATGTCCAGATAGAAACCGCCCAGGGTCGCCTCGCAGAAGTTGTAGACCTTCTGGTAGATGCGCAGGAAGGCGTAGTTGCCGTAGTCCTCGTCCAGCTCCTTCTGCAGCTGCAGGGCCTTGTCCACCATCCAGCGGTCCAGGGCAATCATGTCTTCCGGCGCCACCATGTGCTGGGCCGGATCAAAGCCGTTCAGGTTACTCAGCAGGAAGCGCGCGGTGTTGCGGATACGGCGGTAGCCATCGGCAGTCTGGCGCAGGATGTCCTTGGAGACAGTCATCTCGCCACTGTAATCGGTGGCAGCCACCCACAGGCGCAGGATATCCGCACCCAGCTCGTTCATGACCTCCTGGGGCGCAATCACATTGCCCAGGGACTTGGACATCTTGCGGCCTTTGCCATCGACCGTGAAGCCATGGGTCAGCACCTGCTTGTAAGGTGCTACGCCATTCATCGCAATAGAGGTCTTCAGTGACGACTGGAACCAGCCTCGGTGCTGGTCGGAACCTTCCAGGTACATATCCGCCGGGAACTGGCCCAGCTCCTCACGCACGCGCAGGACCGAGTCGTGGGTCACACCGGAATCGAACCATACATCCAGGGTGTCGAGCACTTTCTCGTACTGGTCGGCGTCAGCGCCCAGCAGTTCGTTCTGGTCGAGCTCGTACCAGGCGTCAATACCGCCGGTCTCAACAGCCTGGGCCACCTTCTCGATCAGGTCCTGGGTATCCGGATGCAGCTCCTGGGTTTCCTTGTGGATGAACAGAGTAATCGGCACCCCCCAAGTGCGCTGACGGGAGATACACCAGTCCGGGCTCTGCTCGAACATCGCCTCGATCCGGTTCTGGCCCCAGGCCGGCACCCAGCGCACGCCCTTGATCGCTTCCAGGGCGTCGGCGCGCAGGTTGTGCTTGTCCATGCTGATAAACCACTGGGGCGTGGCCCGGTAGATCAGCGGGGTCTTGGTCCGCCAGCAGTGCGGGTAGCTGTGCTGGAACTTCTCGGAACGGACCAGCTTGCCTTCCCGCTCCAGGGCAGCACAGACGGGATCGTCGGCCTTATAGACATGCACCCCGGCGAACTCGCCGGCGGCTTCGGTGTAGGTGCCGTCGGCTTTGACCAGATTCAGGGTGCCGATGCCGTATTCCTTGCCCACCTCGAAGTCTTCCATACCGTGGTCCGGCGCGGTATGCACTGCACCGGTACCGGCATCCGTGGACACGTGATCACCCAGGATCACCGGCACCTGCTTGTCGTAGATCGGGTGGTGCAACTGCAGTTTTTCCAGCGCGGAACCGGCAACCGTCGCCAGCACCTCGTAATCTTCCACACCCCAGCGGGCCATGATGCCTTCGACCATCTCGGTAGCGAGGATCAGGCGCTCGGCTCCCTGACCGACGTCCACCTGCACCAGGGCATACTCAAGGTCTGCACCCAGAGAGACCGCCTGGTTGGCGGGAATGGTCCAGGGAGTGGTGGTCCAGATCACCACGGAGACATCGCCCTCACCCTTGTCGGTGCCGAACAGTTCCAGCGCGCGGGCCGGATCAACCGCAGTGAAACGCACATCAATCTGGGTCGAGGTCTTGTCCTGGTATTCGACCTCCGCCTCTGCCAGTGCGGACTGACCTACCACACTCCAGTAGACGGGCTTGTAACCACGCACCAAGTGGCCCTTGGCCACGATCTTGCCCAGGGCACGGACGATACCGGCTTCCACCTTGGGGTCCATGGTGAGGTAGGGTTTATCCCACTCACCCATCACGCCCAGGCGGATAAAGTCGGCCTTCTGGCCTTCGATCTGCTTGGTGGCGTAATCCCGGCAAGCCTGGCGGAAAGTCTTGTAGTCCACCTTGACGCCGGCCTTGCCGATTTCCTGCTCCACCTTGTGTTCGATGGGCAGGCCGTGGCAGTCCCAGCCCGGCACATAGGGCGCGTCATAGCCCTTGAAGCTGTGGGACTTGACGATCATGTCCTTGAGAATCTTGTTGACCGCATGACCGATGTGAATGCTGCCGTTGGCGTAGGGAGGGCCATCATGCAGGATGAACTTGTCCCGGCCTTCACGCTGCTTGCGCAGGGTGCCGTAGACATCGAGATCCTGCCAGCGTTTGAGCATGTCCGGCTCGCGCTTGGCCAGGTTACCGCGCATGGGGAAGGCGGTTTCCGGCAGATTCAGGGTATGCTTGTAGTCGCTCATGGTTTCTGTGCGTACTCTTTGGTCAGTTTTGGTCAGTAAACTTTTGGGGTTCGGGCCCGTGCTTTCAATGCGTGCTGCGAGCCGAACCGTTGGCCCGGATCCAGGCCCGGGCGCTGTCCATGTCCCGCGCGATCTGGTCTTTCAGGGCCTCGACGGAATCAAATTTCTCTTCGTCCCGCAGGCCGTGGCGGAAGACGACTTCCAGATGCTGGCCGTAAAGTGTGCCAGCAAAGTCAAACAGGTGCACTTCCAGTGATGGCCGTTTGCCGTCCACCGTTGGCCGGACGCCGATATTGGCCACGCCATCGTAAACGCTGCCATCGTCGAGCCTGCCGCTCACCACGTAAACGCCGCGCAAGGCGGGCATCCGGTGTAGCAGAATATTGGCGGTGGGCGCACCGATCTGTCGGCCCAGTTGGCGCCCGTAAACCACCCGACCCCGGATACGGTACGGATGACCGAGGAGCACTTCCGCTTTTTCCAGACCATTGACGGTGAGCTGGTCACGGACACCGGTGCTACTCACCCGCTTGCCATCCAGGGTCACGGTGCGGGTGTTCTCGACGGTGAATCCTGCTTCCTGACCGACTTCCTGCAGCAACTCGAAGTCACCGGCGCGATCACAGCCAAAACGGAAATCGTCCCCCACCACCAGGTGGCGAACCCCAAGGCCTTCGATCAGGACGTCCTCGATAAAGCCCATGGCGGAATAACTGCGAAAGGCCTGGTTGAACCGCAGGCACAGGACGATATCGATACCTTCGGCCAACAAGGCCTCGAACTTCTGGCGAAACCCCATCAAACGCGGGGGCGCCTCATCGCCCTGGAAAAACTCCCGGGGCTGCGGTTCGAACACCATCACCAATGAAGGCACGCCCAGCTCCCGGGCCTTGCTCCGGACCTGATCAATAATGGTCTTGTGGCCGAGGTGGACACCATCGAAGTTACCAATGGTTGCCACGCACCCTTGCGCCAACGGCGAATCCGCCCGGCGCGAGAGCAGCTTCAGGTTGGTCAGGCCTCGAATCAGACGCATGCAATGCGAACCTTCAGTTGCCAGCTGGCTTTCAACACTCCTGCGCGACAGGAGCACTGGTGAGAAAACGCGCGATTATACCTTACCTCTGGCGGAAATGTCTTACCCGCACGCCCGCCACCGCCAGCGCGACGAAATACACCCCAACACCGGAACCTACGAGAATGGCCATATCCCGCGCCCGGACCAGGCCTCCGGCGGCGAGCCAGTCTGCCACCGGCGCCTTGAGCCAAAGGATCACGGCCGCCAACGCGGCGTTGGCGAACAGCAGGCGGGCCAGGAACACCGGCCAGCCCGGCTGGCTCTGCCAGGCCCCTTCCTTGCGCAGGCCACGCCATAGCAGGAAACCATTGAGCCAGGCGGACAGCGACGTCGCCAGGGCCAGACCGGCGTGAGCCAGGGGCACGATCAGCGCCAGATTGAAGGCCATGTTGGCCACCATGGCGATAACCCCGATCTTCACTGGTGTGGCGGTGTCTTCCCGGGCGAAGAACCCGGGCGCCAGCACCTTGATCAGCATGAACGCCAGCAGGCCGGCTGAATAGGCCCGCAGGCTCTGGGCGGACATGGTGACATCCCGGTCGGTCACTTCGCCGTAATGGAACAAGGTGGCAATCAGCGGCTCGGCCAAAAGTACCAGGGCCAGGGCCGCCGGCAGGCCGATCAGCAGGACCGCCCGCACCGCCCAGTCCAGGGTCGCCGCAAACTGGTCCGCGGAGGCGGCGGCGTGCTTGCGAGAAAGACTCGGCAGGATGACGGTGGCAATGGCGATCCCGAAAACGCCGAGGGGCAGCTCGGACAGCCGGTCCGAGTAATAAAGCCAGGAGACGCTACCGGTCTGCAGGAACGACGCCAGCACGGTATCGAGCAACAGGTTGATCTGGCTGACCGAGACGCCGAACAGAGCCGGCGCCATCAGCTTGAGAATGCGGCGCACCCCCTCGTGCCGGTAATCCACTTTCGGGCGGGGCATCAGCCCAAGCTGCATCAGGAATGGCAGCTGGAAGAACAGCTGAAGCGCACCGGCGATAAATACGCCCCAGGCCAGCGCCATGACCGGCTCCGACATCACCGGGGATAGCCAGATTGCCGCGCCGATCATCGCCAGGTTCAGGAGCACCGGCGTGAAGGCCGGCACGGCGAAGCGGTCGTAGCTGTTGAGGATGCCGCCGGCAAAGGCCGTTAACGAAATAAGCAGCAGATAAGGAAAGGTGATGCGGAGCATGTCGCTGGTCAGCGCGAACTTCACATCGTCGTCATAGAAGCCCGGAGCAAACACCGCCGTCAGTACAGGCGAACCGAGCATGGCCACCAGGGTGACCCCCAGCAAAACCAGCCCAAGGGAACCAGAGACAGCATTGACCAGCCGCTTCACCTCGGAAATGTCCTGAGTCTCCCGGTAGGACGACAGGACCGGCACAAACGCCTGCGAGAAGGCCCCCTCGGCAAACAGACGCCGCAGGAAATTGGGAATCTTGAACGCGACGAAGAAGGCATCTGCGCCGGCGCCCGCCCCGAAGTAACGGGCAATCACCATATCCCGGACCAGCCCCAGCACCCGGGACAGCATGGTCATTACCCCGACCACACCGGAGGAACGGAGCAATCCGGGGGAGGCGACTTCGGGGGTTTTGGGGGCAGAGGAATCCGGTTCCGACGACATTCTGGCTCTGTTCAGCTAAAGGGTCCGTTTATACCGGAAATTACGCACACGGGCGGAACGCCTGTACAGCTCCGGTCAGCGAGCGGCGAGTTTAGCACAGGCCCGCGGCAACAGCGCATGAAATGGGTTTTAGTCTTGACATTTGGGGAGTTCAGCGGCATAGTTCCGCGTCATTTATTTCGACGCGCTGGTTGTTGGCGCGCCTGCGATGTACGAATTCATCATGAATTCACTCGAGTTCATTCAGTAACGAATTTCAGATTTTCAGGAGTTTTACGGTGGCAAATTCCCCGCAAGCCAAAAAGCGCGCTCGTCAGAACGAGAAGAACCGCAAGCACAACGCCAGCCTGCGTTCCATGGCGCGTACCTACATGAAGAAGGTCCAGGCCAAGATTGAAGCTGGCAACTACGAAGAAGCCCAGGCCGCTTTCCAGCAGGCACAGCCTGTTATGGACAGCATGGTCAACAAAGGCATCTTCGCCAAGAGCAAGGTAGCCCGTCATAAGGCCCGCCTGAATGCCAAGATCAAGGCCCTGAAGAGCGCGTAAGCGAACTCCAGAGCAGAAAAAACCGGCTTTCGAGCCGGTTTTTTTGTGCCTGAATGAAAGCCAACAACTTGAAAATCAGATGATAACCAGGTTATCCCGGTGGATCATTTCATCATCAGAGACATAGCCAAGCACTTCAGTGATCCGCTGACTGGGGCGACCGGCAATGGCACGCGCCTCGTCGGCATCGTAGTTCACCAGCCCACGGGCAACCTCCCGGCCGCTTTCATCGACACAGGACACCATCTCACCACGCCGGAACTGTCCGCTGACACTCTTCACACCCACCGGCAGAAGACTGCGACCACCCAGACACAATACCCGCACCGCGCCCTCGTCCAGAGTCAGCCTGCCACGGGTCTGCAGGTGGCCGGCAATCCACTGTTTGCGGGCAGCCACCCTGCCCTGCTCCGGTAACAGCAAGGTACCAATCACATCGCCCTGCCGCAGTCGGGTCATCACGCCCTCGATCCGACCGCCAACAATGACGGTGAATGCACCAGAACGAGCCGCCAATCGCGCCGCCCGCAGCTTGGTCTGCATACCGCCCCGGCCCAAAGCGCCAGCACCACCGCCAGCCATGGCATCCAACTCGTGATCACTGGCCTTGCGCTCGGTAACCAGGCTGGCGTCCGCGTGTTTGCGGGGGTCTTTGTCAAACAGACCCAACTGGTCGGTGAGAATGATCAGCCCATCCGCCTCGATCAGGTTGGCCACCAAGGCGCCCAGGGTGTCGTTGTCACCGAAACGGATCTCGTCAGTGACTACGGTGTCGTTCTCGTTAACGATGGGAATGACACCAACATCCAGCAATGCCCGGAGGGTGCTGCGACCGTTCAGGTAACGCTTGCGGTCGGAGAGATCGTCGTGGGTGAGCAGGATCTGAGCGGTATGGATATCGTGCCGCTTGAACTGTGCTTCCCACGACTGCACCAGCCCCATTTGCCCTACCGCGGCGGCGGCCTGCAGTTCGTGCAACTGGTCCGGGCGCTGCACCCAGCCCAGCCGGCTCATACCCACTGCCACCGCGCCGGACGAGACGATAACCACCTCGACGCCATCGGCAATCAGACCGGCAATCTGATCCACCCAGAGCTCCAGGGCCACCTCATCAAGCCCCTTGCCGTCATTGGTCAGCAGGGCACTTCCGATCTTGATAACCAGGCGGCGGGCCTGGCGCAACTGGGCACGTTCACTCATGATGCGTGAATCAGTCTCTTGATGGTGTTGTCGGTTTATTCCGGCGCATACACGATTTCAACGTCGTAATCGTCGTCGTCAAAATCGTCGTCATCATCTTCATCCTGCCTGGCAGCACGGCGGGCCTTGCGGTCCGCCTCAATCTTGGCCCGGGCTTCCTCATCCATCCGCTGACGGCGAGCAGCCTCCTCTTCGGCAAACTCCGGGTTCTCGGCTTCTTCCTGGGCCTGATCCTCGATCCAGCGCATCACCGCCTGAACCAGGGGCCTGGTGCCCTCACCAGTGATTGCTGAGATCCGGAACACGGGGCCGTCCCAGCCAAGCTCGTCGATGATGGCCTGGCAATGGGCGTCACGATCCTCTTCCGCGATCATGTCGACCTTGTTCAACACCAGCCAGCGCGGGCGATTGGCCAGGGTTTCACTGAACTTCTCCAGTTCGTGGGCGATGGCACGGACCGCATCCGCCGGCGACGATCCGTCATAGGGGGCCACATCCACCAGGTGCAGTAACAGACGGGTACGCACCAGGTGTTTCAGGAAGCGGATACCTAACCCTGCCCCTTCTGCGGCGCCTTCGATCAGACCCGGAATATCCGCGATGACGAAGCTTTGATGGGCCTGAACACTGACCACACCCAGATTCGGCACCAGCGTGGTGAACGGATAATCCGCCACCTTGGGTCTGGCAGCCGAAACCGAACGGATGAAGGTGGATTTGCCAGCATTGGGCATCCCCAGCAACCCGACATCGGCCAGCACCTTGAGCTCCAGGCGCAGATTACGGGCCTCACCCTCGGAACCCTTGGTGGTCTGGCGCGGAGCGCGGTTTACCGAGGACTTGAACCGGGTGTTGCCCAGGCCGTGAAAGCCGCCCTGGGCCACTTTCAGGCGCTGACCTTCACGGGTCAGGTCGCCCAGCACCTCATGGGTATCCATGTCCACAACCGTGGTGCCTACCGGCACCGGCAACACCAGATCTTCACCCTTGGTGCCGGTGCAGTTGCGACCGGAGCCGGGCTCGCCGTTCTGGGCTCTGTATTTACGCTGGAAGCGGTAATCGATCAGGGTGTTCAGTGATCCGTCCGCCTCCAGATAGACGGAGCCACCGTCCCCGCCGTCACCGCCGTCGGGGCCACCCTTGGGAACGTATTTCTCGCGCCGGAAACTCAGGCAACCGTGCCCGCCCTTGCCGGCCTCCACAATGATGGTGGCTTCATCTACAAATTTCATGATCAACCCTTTGCGCGTTGCGCATAAACTAAAAAGCCCCGCAGCCTCAAGGAAGCTTTGCGGGGCTCCGGATGGCTCTGACTTCTGACTATATCAGGAAATCAGAACCACCCAAGGTTCTGCAGAACCGGATCGCCGCTGCTTACGCAGCCGGAACGATGCTCACGAACTTGCGGCTCTGCGGGCCTTTGGTTTCGAACTTCACCTGACCCTCTGCTTTCGCAAACAGGGTGTGGTCCTTGCCAATGCCTACGTTGGACCCAGCGTGGAAACGGGTGCCACGCTGACGAACGATGATGCTGCCTGCAGATACGGTCTCACCGCCGAAGCGCTTCACACCAAGTCGTTTCGACTCGGAATCGCGACCGTTACGGGTACTACCTGCTGCCTTTTTATGAGCCATTACCAGCCTCCTTCTCTAGGGGGTAATTCGAGGGCTTAGCCCTGGATACCCGTGATCTTTACTTCAGTAAACCACTGACGGTGGCCCTGACGCTTCATGTGATGCTTACGACGACGGAACTTGATGATCTGAACCTTGTCGTGACGGCCGTGGCTGACCACTTCAGCGGTAACCTTGGCACCGTCTACTACCGGAGCGCCAACTTTAACGTTGTCGCCGTCGGCTACCAGAAGAACACGATCGAAATCGACTGTGCCACCGGTTTCAACTTCCAGCTTTTCCAGCTTCAGAGTTTCGCCTTCCTTTACACGGTGCTGCTTACCACCGCTAACAATAACTGCGTACATTCACTAGTCTCCGCGATTGACCCATCCCTGCTCTTATCCACCTGGTTCTAAGGGAAGCGCTCTGGCAACCCTATAGCAGGGAGCGCAGGTTGGGATGAGTTGGGCGCGTGATTGTACGGGAAGATGTGGGGCGAGGCAAGTCTGGGTGGTGTTTGAAGATGGGGTCAGATGAAGGTTTTCATCAGACCCCTGAGTCTGGCGCAGGGTCGGGTTGAAAGTGGGGTCAGAAGAACGCTTTCTTCTGACCCCGCCTTAGCGTCTTCACCGCGTTAACGTTGACACTCTACCCGCCAATACCTAGCATTGCGGCGACCTGCCCGAAATATCAACAGAAACACCAGCAAGGGACCCTCAAGCCCCATGACAGCCCAGCGTATCTACGACACCGTGGCGGATGACTTCAGCCGCGTCAATGACCTGATCATCCAGCGGCTTGCCTCGGACGTCCCCCTGGTGGAGAAAATCGCCCAATACATCATTGAAAGCGGCGGCAAGCGGCTCAGGCCGTTGCTGGTTCTGCTTTCCAGCCGCGCTCTGGGCTACGGCGAGGATGATCACCTCAAACTGGCCGCCGTGATCGAGTTCCTGCATACCGCCACCCTGCTCCACGATGACGTGGTGGATACCTCTGACCTGCGCCGGGGCCGCAGTACCGCCAATGCCAAATGGGGCAACGCGCCGAGCGTGCTGGTCGGTGATTTCCTCTATGCCCGCGCGTTCGAGATGATGGTGGAGCTCAAAAGCCTCGCCATCATGAATGTACTGTCCCACGCCACGGCGGTGATTGCCGAGGGCGAGGTGATGCAACTGATGAACGTGAAAAACCCGGACCTGACCGAAGATCAGTACATGAAGGTCATCCACAACAAGACCGCCATGCTGTTCGAGGCTGCCTCCCACACCGGCGCATTACTGGCCGGCGCGGAAGAACCCCGTGAGAAGGCGCTCCGGGATTATGGCAAGCACCTGGGCCTGGCCTTCCAGCTGGTGGACGATGTGCTCGATTACCAGGGCGATGCCGAAGCCATGGGCAAGAATGTCGGTGACGACCTGGCCGAGGGCAAGACTACCCTGCCCCTGATTTATGCCATGGCCAATGGCAGTGATGAAGAGCGGCAGCTGATTCGTCAAGCGATCCGTAAGGGTGGGCTGGATGATTTGCCCGCCATCCTGCAGATCGTCCGGGACTCCGGTGCGATTGAGTACACCATGGCGAAGGCGCGGGAGCAGGCGGGGTTGGCGAGGGCTTGTCTGGATGGCCTGGAGGAGAGCGGGCACCGTGAGGCGCTGGAGCTGCTTACCGAGGTTGCTGTTGCTCGGGTGAATTGATTGGTGAAGAAGGGGTCAGAAGAACGCTTTCTTCTGACCCCGGAGTTTGAGTAGGCGTGAACATGGGGTCAGATGAAGGCTTTCATCTGACCCCGTCTTGGAACTCAGCCTCCGAACTTATCCCGCCCATGGGGCGCGTCGAAATCCAGCTCCGGCCCCACCGGCACAATCTGCGTCGGGTTGATGGTCCGCTGACTAACGTAGTAGTGCCGCTTGATCTGCCCGATATCCACCGTCTCCGCCACACCCGGAACCTGGTACAGGTCCCTCAGGTAGCCGGACAGGTTCGGAAACTCCCGGATCGGCTGGCGATTGCACTTGAAGTGGCTGTAATACACCGCATCAAACCGGATCAGGGTGGTGAACAATCGCCAGTCGGCTTCGGTCAACTGCTCACCGACCAGGTAACGCTGCCGTGACAATCGCTCCTCCAGCCAGTCAAGGGATTCGAACAAGGCTGTGTAGGCCTCTTCGTACTTGTCCTGGGCAGTCGCGAAACCGGCCTTGTACACGCCATTGTTGACGGTGTGATAAACCCGCTCATTCACTTCATCAATTTCCGGGCGCAGTGATTCTGGGTAGAAATCCAGCTCCGCATCCACACCCTCAAGGCCGTTGAAGGCGGAATTGAACATCCGGATGATCTCGGCGGATTCGTTGCTGGCGATGGTTTCCCGCTCCTTGTCCCACAGGGTGGGCACGGTCACCCGACCGGTATAATCCGGAGCCGCTTTGGTATAGACCTCATACATGAACCGGAAGTTGTGCAGATGGTCCCGATGCTGCTCTTCGCCAGGCCGGAACTCCCAGCCGTTCTCCACCATGTCCGGATGAACCACGGACACGGAGATGTGCTTTTCCAACCCCTTGAGCTTGCGGAAAATCAGTGTCCGGTGCGCCCAGGGGCAGGCCATGGAGACATACAGGTGGTACCGGCCGCTCTCGGCCTTGAATCCACCCTCACCACTGGGCCCGGGCGAGCCGTCTGCGGTCACCCAGTTCCGGAAGCGGGCCGCTTCACGCTCGAACTTCCCGCCGGTCCTGTCGGTGTCGTACCACTTGTCCTGCCATTTGCCGTCAACCAGAAGACCCATCGTCAACTCCTTCACAATAATTTGTAAGGAAGAATAAAGCCCCGCCTGCTACCCTCTCAAACAAGCATTTCTGGCCAACAACCTCAGATATTTCGAACATGCATACAGCCATTACCATAGACGCCCTGAAAGTCCTTGATGCCATTGACCGCAAGGGCAGTTTTGCCGGTGCCGCGGCGGAACTGTTCCGGGTGCCCTCAGCGATCAGCTACACGGTCCAGAAACTGGAAGAAGACCTGGACGTTGATATCTATGACCGCAGCGGTCACAGGGCTATCCTGACCCCGGCCGGCCGGTACCTGCTCGAGGAAGGACGTGCGTTGCTCGAGGCCGCTGAGAACCTCGCTCATACCACCAAGCAGGTGGCCCAGGGCTGGGAAACCCGGCTCAAGATCGGTTTCAACTCGTTGCTGCCGGCACAGTGCCTGTTTTCGGCCATCCGGGACTTCCATGCCCTCGATGTCCCCGTTGACGTCCAGGTGGTCGAGGAAGTCTTTGCCGGTGCCTGGGATGCCCTGCAGAGTCGTCGGGTGGATCTGGTGGTGGGGGCCGATCATTTCAGCAAACCGGCAGGCAACTTCACCACCACCATTCTGGGCGAGATGGAGTTCGTGTTCGCCGTGGCCGGCAGCCACCCGCTCGCCGGTGCCACAGAGCCACTGTCGGAGGAAGACATTTCCGATTACCCGGCCGCTGTGGCTGCCGACACTTCCCGGTCCTTGCCTCCCGGCCACGCCGGTATATTCCACCGCCAGCGCACGCTGACGGTGGCCAATATCGACCAGAAGATTGCCATCCAGGAGTCCGGGCTCGGGGTGGGCTGGTTACCCAAGGCCCGTATCCGTAGCCAGCTTGAGGCCGGCACCCTGGTGGAGAAGGCCGTTCATGAACCCCGTCAGCCGATTATGCTGCATCTGGCCCGACACGCAGAGGACCAGGGCAAGGCGTTGATGTGGTTCTGGGGTCGACTGCAGGACGACGCGGACATTCAATCCTGGCTCAGGGGGTGAATGAGGGGGAGGGGTCAGATGAAGGCTTTCATCTGACCCCGGGGGTGGGAGTGAACATGGGGTCAGAAGAACGAGTTCTTCAGACCCCTGGGGGGGGGGGGGGGGTGGCTGCGACACGGGCGGGCGACAGACGCATCAGTCAACCGGATTGTGTGGCCATTCGTTTATACTGCGGAGAAAACACGCCGAAGGGAGTCCCATGATGCGGCAGTTGTCGGAACTTGATGCCTCGTTCCTGTACCTGGAATCGGAAACTGCACCCATGCACATTGGCGGGGTCTACCTGTTCGATGCCAGCAACCGGAACGAGCCGCTGCCGTTCAGCACCTTTGTCGCCTATTTGCGCAGCCGCCTGCATGTGGTTCCTGTGTTCCGCCAACGGCTTAAGGAAATTCCCCTGCGGCTCGGTCGCCCCTACTGGATTGATGACCCGGATTTCAGCATCGAGCGTCACCTGGCCTATGTGAACCTGGCGGAGCATAGTCATCAGTCGGATTTGATGGCGCTGGCTTCGAAGATTCTGGAGGAGCCGCTGAAGCGGGATCGGCCGCTTTGGCATATTACTTTTGTGGATGGTTTTACCCTTGGTGATGAACGGGGGGGCAGGGATGAAAATGGGGTCAGAAGAACGAGTTCTTCAGACCCCGGGGGCGGAAACAAGGGCTTTGCCTTGATCGTCAAATTGCATCACGCCGCCATTGACGCCTTCAGCGGCGAGGAGATCATCGGCAAGCTGCTGGAATATACCCCGGAACCCCGGCCCATCACGCCGCCGCGGCCGTGGCAGCCGTGTCCGGAGCCGTCGGAGGAGCGGGTCATGTTACAGGCAGGGGCGAATCTGCTGCGCACCCCGCTGCAGGTCACGTCCCTGGCGATGACGGCCGCCGAAGCGACCGCGCGGGGCGTGATTCAGAAGCAGTTACGCAAACTGCCTTTACCCTTGCCCCTTTTTTCGGCACCCCACAGCCCGTTCAATCGTCAGATCACCGCCAACCGGCAGATTGTGGCCACCACGGTTGATCTCTCCAGGCTGAAGGCCATAAAGGCCATGCTGGGAGACGTCACCCTGAACGACGTGGTGCTGGGGCTGTGCGCGGAGACCCTGCGCAGGTATCTGGTTAGCCAGAGGGCGGGCACCGACCGTTCTCTGGTAGCCATGACGCCGATCTCGGTCCGTTCCAGCAGTCTGCGCCGGGCCACCGGCAACCAGATGTCTGCCATGTTGCTGGACCTAGCCACCAACGAACCGGATCCGGCCAAACGCATCCGCCAGATCCACTGGAACGCGGTCGCGTCCGAACCCTACCGCGAGGCCATTGCCGCCGACCGGCTCACCGAACTGTTGCCCTCCACCATGCTGGCCCTGTCGGCCCGACTGTATTCGGAGCTGCAGATTGCCCAGCGCTATCAACCGGTCTTCAACCTGCCGATCACCAATGTCCCCGGTCCCCAGGTCCCGCTTTATCTGCAGGGGGCGCGGCTGGTGCGCCAGTACAACACCGCACCACTGTTCGACAGCATGGGCCTGGTCATCGTAGCCGTGAGTTACCAGGGCAAACTGACCCTCAACTTCACCCTCTGCCCGGACGTGGTGGCAGACGGGATGTCATTGCCGGACCTGGTCGAGGAGAGCCTAGCGAGTATCGAGTCAAATGCCCCGAATGTGGAGCCGGCGGAAACCGGGGATGCGCCCCGGGAGGTGGCAGGTCAGAGCCTGACGGATGAAGCTCTGACCATTCTGGAGGGGGCGTTACGCAAGACACTGAAGCGATTCCGGGCCTGACAGGATCCTGCGCGGGGGCTGTTTACTCGAACGCCCAGCGCAGGAAAGCGCGCTTCTCTTCCTCACTGGCAGTAGCCCAGACCGACTTGAGCTGCTCCAGGGCCGTGCCGGTGGCAGCAGCGCCGGTACCTTCGGCGCCCGAGGCCGGAATTGGCGTGCGGGCCGCGACACTCTGCCGGGGATCCCAGTCACTGGAGCTTGCCACTTCCTGACCGCTATCACTGACAATCACCGCCGAGAAGGTCTCGATCATCTGCTCGGCCTCCGCACGGGTGGCGGGCTTTTCAAAATCAAAACGATAGACCGCCCCGGGATTCGCATCAAAACGGACAACCTGAGGTTCGCTCTCGACGACGTGAACCTTGGATTCACCATTCTCGACCACATCGGACCGCGCCCAGATGGTCTTGTAGGTAAACACAACCTCGTTCTGGCCCGGCAGCAGGGCAAAATCGAGGGCCAGATCGTCCATCATGAAATTGGTGACTGACTTGCCGTTCACCCTGCTGACCTGGATTTCCCCCGGCGCCTTGAGGGTGGCAGCCTCTGCGGCGTTCGCAGGCTCCCCTTCCCAGGTTTCCACCCGACTGATGCTGGAGGCACAACCGGCCAGGGCAAGCACAAGCATCCCGGCCAACAAAGACTTGCACACGGCAGTTACACGGCTGATCTTCATGAAATCTCCTTGATATCACACGCAAAGGAAGGGCGCTGAGGTCCGCACTCGATGCCCTGCATTCTGCCCCTCAGCCATTGCAAGCGCAAGACAGTCACAAGGTGAGCAACCGAGCCTGGAAATCCACTTTTGGGATCGGCCCCGTAAAAATGTAAAAAAATGTTGAATTTGGTCCGGATTGGATTAATTTTAAACCATCGGCTGAATCCATACGGCGCCCGAAAGAATAAAACCAGAAACGGGCTCAGGAGACATCAATGGACACTCAATGCAGGTCCGGAGAAGAAGGGCCCGTGCCCTTCCGCAGCAGTCGCTTCTTCTGCGTCGGAAGCAAGTGGTACTTCACCACCCGGGAAGGATTTGACAGTGGCCCCTTCAGTTCTCGGGAGAGGGCTGAAATTGGCCTGAAGCGGTTTTTGCACGTCGTCCGGATGCTTCCGGAAGAGCAGAAACTGCATTGACCCGCGCCAGGCCCTTGGCTGTCAGATAATGATGGGCATCAGCCAGCGGTCAATAGCGTAGAGGCAGCCGAGGGCCATAAAGCCGGCCACCACGTCATCAACCATGATTCCCAGACCGCCTGGCAGGCGTTCGTCCAGCCAGCCGATGGGCCACGGCTTGATGATGTCGAACAGCCGGAACAGGGCAAAGGCCATGAGCACGCCGTAGATCTGGTCCGGGAACAGGCCCAGCGCAATCCACATGCCGACGAACTCATCCCAGACAATGCCGCCATGGTCGTGAACCTTCAGGTCCTCCGCCGTTTTTCCACATAGCCAGATCCCGACGACAAAGGCCAGCGCAACCACGACCCAGTAGACCGCTCCGGGAAGCCAGGCAATCCCGTACCACAGCGGGATCGCAGCCAGGCTGCCCCAGGTCCCGGGAGCCCGGGCCGCGGCGCCACTGCCGAACCCGAACGCCAGCAGGTGCACCGGATTCTTCAGGAATCCCGGCGGCAGGAGCGCCTGGGCCAGTTCCGGTTCCCCTAGATCCTGCTCACGACTCATGAATTACTCCCGAAATGATCGAAGCCCTGCGGGCCCGAATTCGCAACCGCACCATTGTCAAAGCGGATGCCCTCTCCGCCATCGATACGCCCGATCACCGTCAACTGGTTCTTTATGTCTTCGGACAGCCTGGCCCAGCTTTCCCCGCTAACGGTAATGCACAGCTCGTAATCGTCGCCGGCGGACAATGCCAGGCGTGGAGCACGCTCACCGGCACACCTCTTCAGTGGCCCGGATAACGGCAGCAACGACGTATTGAGTGTCGCGCCGACACCGGAGCGCTCAAGGATGTGGCCGAGATCGGCAGTCAGGCCATCGGAGATATCAATGCAGGCGGAGACGAACCCTCGCAGGGCCTGGCCCAGCTCTAACCTGGGCAGAGGATGATGGTACCGCTCCAGCAGGGCACGCTCATCGTCATCCGGCTCAGGTACGTCAAGATAGCCCAGGGCGGCGCCGGCATCGCCCAGGGTTCCGGAAACCGCCACCAGATCATTGACCTTTGCGCCGGAGCGCATCAGTCCCTGCCCTTTCGGAACTGTTCCGTGGACCTGTATGGAGATGGTCAGCGGGCCGCGGGTGGTATCACCACCAGCCAGGGCCAGCCCGAACCGGGAAGCGGCCTGCGCCAGGCCTCTGCCAAAACCTTCGAGCCAGCTTTCATTGGCCTCCGGCAGAGTCAGGGCGAGGGTAAAACAGACCGGGGTCGCGCCCATGGCCGCGAGATCACTGGCGGCCGCAGCCAGCGCCCGCCAGGCGGTGTGCTCAGGCTGGTAGTCTCGCGGGAAGTGAACGCCTTCCACCTGGGTGTCCACCGAGAACACCAGGTCCTGATCCGCAGGAACGCGCTGGATTGCGCAGTCATCTCCCAGAGCCAGCAGCAGGTCCGGATGGCCCTGCTGTTCAGCGACCGGCAGGAAATAACGACGGATCAGGTCAAACTCACCCATTACTCAGCGCGGACGCGTCTCGGCCAGGCGAAGACGGCGGCTGAGCTTGTCGAGGATGCTGTTAACAAACTTGTGACCTTCGGTGCCACCGAAGCGTTTGGCCAGCTCGATCCCCTCGTTGATCACGACCCGGTAGGGAACATCCAGCCGGTTCTTGAGCTCGTAGGCACCCAGACGGACGATGGCCAGCTCAATGGGGTCCACCTCGGCCAGGGGGCGGTCCAGGAACGGTTCCAGCAAGCCGTCGAGCTCACCCTGCTCACGGTGCACGCCACGGAGCAGGTCCCGGAAGTACAGCAGGTCCACCTTGCTCATGTCGTTGTCGACCATGAACTCGGCTTCGATGTCGGAGATCGAACTCTTGCTGAAGTGGCGCTGATACAGACCCTGCATTGCCAGCACCCGGGCACGGCGGCGATCGCCGGCCTTGGGTTGCCCGGAGGCAGGCTGCTGAGGGGTGGTGCCGTCAGTTTCGCTCATTACTCACCCAGCTTCTTGAACAGGCTGACCATTTCCAGCGCGGTGATGGCCGCTTCAGCACCCTTGTTGCCGGCCTTGGTGCCGGAGCGCTCGATGGCCTGCTCGATGGAATCGACGGTCAGAACACCGAACGTCACCGGTACATCGGTCTCCAGGCTGACTGCGCCCAGACCACTGGAGGCCTCACCGGCCACGTATTCGAAGTGCGGGGTGCCACCGCGGATGACCGCGCCCAGGGCGATGATGGCGTCATATTCGCTGGTCTCGGCCACGCGTTTGACCGCCAGCGGCATCTCGTAGGCGCCCGGCACGCGGATAATGGCGATGTCGTCGTTGGAGATCCCGTGCCGGCGCAGGGTATCTACCGCACCCTCAACCAGGCTTTCCACCACGAAACCGTTAAAACGACCCACGACCAGGGCGTAACGGCCGCTGCACTGGGTAAAATCACCTTCAATTACTTTGATATCTGCCATCGATGGCTCCTTCACTGGCCGTCCAGGCTGCTGGACGGCCGGGTTTCTCATTCGGGGGTGTAGGGAACGTACTCCACCA
The DNA here is from genome assembly GCF_039523335.1 of Marinobacter szutsaonensis. Taxonomy (NCBI): domain Bacteria; kingdom Pseudomonadati; phylum Pseudomonadota; class Gammaproteobacteria; order Pseudomonadales; family Marinobacteraceae; genus Marinobacter; species Marinobacter szutsaonensis. The sequence continues at coordinate 45,463 of NZ_BAAAFC010000003.1, forward strand.
CTTCCAGGTCAAAGCCGGAAATGGCAGAAAACTTGATGGGCGGGCTCAACAGGCGCATTTTGCCAACGCCGATGTCACGCAGGATCTGCGACCCGGTTCCCACGGTGAAATAGACGCCGGAACTGCCCTTGCCGGCAGATTTCTGGCCTTCGTCGAAGAACTCGTGAATCCGGTCCTCGAGGTTGTAGCTGTCTTCCGCGCTGTTGAGCAGCACCACGACACCACGGCCCTCGCTGGCGACCTTCTCCAGAGCATGGTGCAACGGCCAGCTCCGGGAATCCTTCCGGCGCGCACCCAGCAAATCACGCAGGGTGTCGGTAATGTGGACCCGCACAAAGGCCGGCTCTTCCGGGGTGATATCCCCCATGACCATTGCCAGATGGGTAGCACCCTGGATGTTGTCCCGGTAGGTGCGCAGGTTGAACACACCGTATTCGGTGTCGAGTTCGTTTTCCTCAACGCACTCGATGGTCCGCTCGTTCATGGTGCGGTAATGGATCAGGTCGGCGATGGTGCCAATCTTGAGATCGTGTTCCTCGGCAAAGCGCTCCAGGTCTTCCCGGCGGGCCATGGAGCCGTCGTCGTTCATGATCTCGCAGATCACACCGGCCGGCTCGCATCCGGCCAGCGCGGCCAGGTCACAGGAGGCTTCGGTGTGGCCGGCACGACTGAGCACACCACCGGGATCGGACATCAGCGGAAAAATATGGCCCGGCTGGACCAGGTCTGACGCCTTGGCATTCCGCGCCACCGCAGCCTGCACGGTGCGGGCGCGATCGGCGGCGGAAATGCCGGTGGTCACACCTTCCCGGGCTTCAATGGACAGGGTGAACTTGGTACCAAACCCGGAAGCATTCTGCTGCACCATGAGGGGCAGGCCCAGCTGCTCGCAGCGATCCCGGGTCATGGGCATACAGATGAGACCACGGCCGAACCGGGCCATGAAGTTGATGGCTTCCGGCGTGCAGTGCTCGGCCGCCATCACCAGGTCACCTTCGTTTTCCCGGTCCTCATCATCCATCAGGATGACCATCTTGCCCTGACGGATATCTTCGATGATTTCTTCAATGCTGTTCAGTGCCATACGGTGTTGCACCCATTTTGGCTTCCCGGCAGACATCCACCCTGCCCGGGCCATGAATTTAGTGAGTTAGCGTGGAGCCAGGATCAGGCGCTGATCCTCTCCAACCTGGCGCCTGTCCAGTACGTTCCATTGTACCTTGTCCGCCATGGTTTCCAGTGGCAGGTTTGCCGTCGGTCGCCCGGTACTACCGAGAAATACCGGTGCCTGGTAAAGCCAGAGCTCGTCCACCAGGTTTTCGCTGATGAACGTGCCAGCCAAGGTCGGCCCGGCCTCCACCAACAGCTCGTTGATCCCCAGTTCGCCCAGGGAATCCAGCAGTTCGGCCACGTCCACACCGTTGTCCTTCCAGGCCACCCCCGTGAGGCTAATCCCCAGTGCCGCGAGATCCTGGGCAGGCGCTGACGGCAGGGCCGACGAGGCGCAAAACAGCTGGACATTGCCACCCCGCAGGATGGTTGCCGAAGGCGGTGTACGGGCATCCCGGTCCGCGATCACCCGAAGCGGCTGGCGGGACGGCTCGGTAGCATCACCGATGTCTCCCAATTCCTCCCGACGTACGGTCATGGAAGGATCATCCGCCAGCACCGTGCCCACACCGGTCAGGATGGCATCGCTCATGGCCCGCAGGCGCTGGACATCACGCCTCGACTCCGGGCCGGTGATCCACTGGCTCTCGCCAGAGGCCATGGCAGTTCGGCCGTCGAGACTGGCTGCCATCTTCAGGCGCACCCAGGGGCGCCCGGTGTTCATTCGCTTCATGAAGCCCGGATTCAACCGGACGGCTTCATCCGCCAGCAAACCCTCAATCACCTTGATACCGGCCTCCCGGAGCATGTCCAGGCCGCGCCCGGAAACCGACGGATTGGGATCCTTGGTCGCCGCAAAAACCCGGGTTACCCCCGCTTCAGTCAGCGCACGGGCACAGGGTGGGGTCCGGCCGAAATGACTGCAGGGCTCAAGCGTCACGTAAGCCGTTGCATCCCGTGCCTCGGCCCCGGCCTGACTCAGTGCCCGGATCTCGGCGTGGGCCTCGCCGGCACGCTCATGCCAGCCCTCACCCACGATACGGTCACCCTGGGCGATCACACAGCCAACGCGCGGATTCGGGTGGGTGGAGTAACGCCCCCGCCAGGCCAGCTGGACGGCTCGGGCCATCATCGCCCTGTCACGGACGTCGATCATGACTTGCCTTTCCGGGAATGGTTATCCGCCAGTGCCTTGGCCACGTCCACGGCATTCTCGCCGTTGTTGGCAGACAACCGCTCAATCTCTTCCTTGAACTCGTTGATGTCCTGGAAACTGCGATACACCGAGGCAAAGCGGACATAGGCCACCTTGTCGAGCTGACGCAATTCGGTCATCACCTCTTCACCCAACTGCATGGACTTCACTTCCCGCTCGCCGGTAGCCCGCAAGCGGTACTTGATCCGGTTGAGGGCCGCATCGATCTCCTCGATGCTGACCGGGCGCTTCTCCAGCGCTTTCATGAGACCGGCCCGCAACTTGTCCTCGTCAAACGGCTGACGGGTGCCGTCCTGCTTGACCACGCGGGGCATGACCAGCTCGGCGGTTTCGAAAGTCGTGAAGCGCTCATGGCAGGACAGGCACTCCCTGCGGCGGCGCACCTGATCCCCCTCGGCCACCAGCCGAGAGTCAATCACCTTGGTATCTGCTTCACCACAGAAAGGACAATGCATAATCGGGAACTCCGGAGAGGAGCCGGACCGGCAATCAGTTGACCGGTCCGGCGGGGTCTTGCCTGAAGTTTAGCCGTAGACCGGGAAGCGGGCGCACACGGCTTCGACCTGCTCGCGCACCCGGGCGTTGACAGCGTCATCTTCCAGGTTGTCGAGGATGTCGCACATCCAGCCGGCCAGATCACGGCACTCGGACTCACCAAAACCACGGGTGGTCACGGCCGGGGTGCCGATCCGCAGACCGGAAGTGACGAACGGAGAACGCGGATCGTTCGGGACCGCGTTCTTGTTGACGGTGATGTGGGCACGGCCCAGGGCCGCATCCGCATCCTTACCGGTGATGTCCTGCTTGATCAGGCTGACCAGGAACAGGTGGTTTTTGGTACCACCGGAAACCACGTCGTAGCCACGCTCGATGAACACCTCGGCCATGGCAGCGGCGTTCTTGACCACCTGCTGCTGGTAGGCCTTGAACTCGTCGCTCATGGCTTCCTTGAAGCACACCGCCTTGGCAGCAATCACGTGCATCAACGGGCCGCCCTGGCCACCCGGGAACACGGCAGAGTTCAGCTTCTTCTGCAGGTCTTCGTCGTCACAGGCCAGGATCAGGCCGCCACGGGGACCGCGCAGGGTCTTGTGGGTCGTGGTTGCCACCACGTGGGCGTGGGGAACCGGATCCGGGTAGACGCCAGCGGCGACCAGGCCGGCTACGTGGGCCATGTCCACGAACAGGTAGGCGCCAACCTTGTCGGCAATCGCGCGGAAGCGGGCAAAGTCCAGCTCCTGGGAGTAGGCGGAGAAGCCGGCAATGATCATCTTCGGCTTGTGCTCCACCGCCAGTTGCTCGACTTCATCGTAGTCGATCAGGCCGGTTTCGTTGTTGATGCCGTACTGCACCGCGTTGTAGATCTTGCCCGAGAAGTTCACGCTGGCGCCGTGAGTCAGATGACCACCGTGTGCCAGGCTCATGCCCAGCACGGTATCGCCGGGCTTGAGCAGGGCCATGAACACTGCGGAGTTGGCCTGGGAACCGGAGTGCGGCTGCACGTTGGCGTAGGCAGCACCGAACAGCTCCTTGGCGCGCTCGATGGCCAGCACCTCGGCCTTGTCGACAAACTCACAGCCACCGTAGTAGCGCTTGCCGGGATAGCCTTCAGCATACTTGTTGGTCAGCACACTGCCCTGGGCTTCCATTACCCGCGGGCTGGTATAGTTCTCGGATGCGATCAGCTCGATGTGCGCTTCCTGACGCTTGCGCTCCTCTTCCATCGCGGTCCAGAGTTCGTCGTCGTAGCCGGCGATTTTCATATCACGATTAAACATGGATGTGCTGCCTCTGTGTGCTTTGCTGGCCCGGCGTCCTGCCCGCGAGGACAAGATGCCGGTGGCCCGGAAAAATTGGGCCGCTATTCTATCTTGAAATCGGGTGAAAAATCATCCTTTAAACCGTCCGCAGATACCGTCACATCGCAATCTTCGGTTTCTCCTCAATTGCTATAGCGAGCCTGTTTCGCTACCTTACGTGGCTAATCTGCAAGTAACCTTTTATTACCTCCGAATTTAACAGAGGACACAGCCAGTTATGGCCCAGTACGTATACACCATGAACCGCGTGGGCAAGGTGGTTCCGCCCAAGCGTGAAATTCTCAAGGACATTTCCCTGAGCTTCTTCCCGGGCGCCAAGATTGGCGTACTGGGTCTGAACGGTGCCGGTAAATCCACCCTGCTGCGTATTATGGCCGGCGTGGACCAGGATTACATCGGCGAAGCCCGCCCTCAGCCGGGCATCAACGTCGGTTACCTGCCCCAGGAGCCGGAGCTGGACGAAGACAAGACCGTCAAGGAAATCGTTGATGAGGCGGTTTCCGGTGTGCACGACGCCCTGGCGGAACTGGACCAGGTTTACGCTGCCTATGCCGAGCCGGATGCCGACTTTGACGCCCTGGCCAAGAAACAGGGTGAACTGGAAGCCTACATCCAGGCCACCGATGGCCATGACATCGAGCGCAAGATGGAAGTCGCCGCCGATGCCTTGCGCCTACCGCCCTGGGATCAGAAAGTGAGCGTTCTCTCCGGTGGTGAGCGCCGCCGGGTGGCCCTGTGCCGCCTGCTGCTGTCCGGCCCGGACATGCTGCTGCTGGACGAGCCCACCAACCACCTGGACGCCGAATCCGTGGCCTGGCTCGAGCGCTTCCTGCACGACTACGAAGGCACCGTGGTAGCCATTACCCACGACCGTTACTTCCTGGACAACGTCGCCGGATGGATCCTGGAACTGGACCGTGGCCACGGCATTCCGTTCGAGGGCAACTACAGCCAGTGGCTGGAGAACAAGGAGAAGCGCCTGGAGATGGAGGCCAAGCAGGAGGCTTCCCACCAGAAGGCCATCAAGCAGGAGCTGGAGTGGGTTCGCAGCAACGCCAAGGGCCGCCAGTCCAAGAGCAAGGCCCGTCTGGCCCGCTTCGAGGAGATGAGTTCCCAGGAGTTCCAGAAGCGCAACGAGACCAACGAACTGTACATTCCGCCCGGACCACGCCTGGGCAACAAGGTGATCGAGGTGGAGGGCATCAGCAAGTCCTTCGGCGACCGCCTGCTGTATGAAGATGTCTCCTTCAGCGTATCGCCGGGAGCCATTGTTGGCATTATCGGTGGTAACGGTGCCGGTAAGTCCACGCTGTTCAAGATGATTGCGGGTTATGACAAACCCGATTCCGGAGACATTACTCTCGGTGAGACGGTGGACGTCGCCTACGTCGACCAGATGCGGGACCTGGACGGCAGCAAGACCGTCTGGGAAGAGCTCTCCGACGGCCAGGACATCATCAAGGTCGGTAACTACGAGACCCCATCCCGCGCCTATGTGGGCCGCTTCAACTTCAAGGGCAGCGACCAGCAGAAGCGGGTCGGCGACCTGTCCGGTGGTGAGCGTAACCGCCTGCACCTGGCCAAGCTGCTGAAACAGGGTGGCAACGTCCTGCTGCTGGACGAACCCACCAACGACCTGGACGTGGAAACCCTGCGTGCCCTGGAAGAGGCCCTGCTGAACTTCCCTGGCTCCGCCCTGGTGATCTCGCACGACCGCTGGTTCCTGGACCGGGTGGCCACCCATATCCTGGCGTTCGAGGATGATGGCGAGGTGGTCTACTTCGAAGGCAACTTCAGCGAGTACGACGAGGACTTCAAGAAGCGCAAGGGCGATTCCGCGATGCAGCCCAAGCGGATGAAATACAAAAAGCTGGCCTGAGGGTGAGTGAAGACGGGGTCAGATCAAGGCTTTGATCTGACCCCGGAGTTTGATTTTTGCCCTGAAGACCGGCCTGAAAATGGGGTCAGATGAACGCTTTCATCTGACCCCAGGTTCATCCATCCCCCGAGATCGCCATGGCCAAAGCAAAAACCGCCTACGTCTGCACCGAATGCGGTGCCGATTACTCCAAGTGGCAGGGCCAGTGCACCGCCTGCCAGGCCTGGAACACCATCAGCGAAGTGCGCGGCGTCAGCAGCAATGCCAAGGGAGCCCGCGGAGCACGCTTCGAGGGCTTTGCCGGCAGCCTGTCGGAAGTCCAGAGTCTGGATGACGTCAGTCTGGCCGAGCAGCCGCGCATCAGCTCCGGTATGCAGGAATTCGATCGGGTCCTTGGCGGCGGCTTGGTCGAGGGTTCGGCTGTGCTCATGGGCGGCCATCCCGGTGCGGGCAAGAGTACCCTGCTGCTGCAGGCAGTCTGTCACCTGACCGAGAGTGTGCCCGCGCTCTACGTGACCGGCGAGGAATCCCTGCAGCAGGTGGCCATGCGCGCCAAGCGCCTGGGCCTGCCTACCCGGGACCTGAAAATGCTCTCCGAAACCAGCGTCGAGCGGGTCATGCAGATTGCCGAGGCGGAAAAACCGAAAATCCTGGTGGTCGATAGTATCCAGGTCATGCATGTTGCAGACATCGAATCCGCCCCCGGCTCGGTGTCACAGGTCCGGGAGAGCGCGGCGTTCCTGACCCGCTTCGCCAAGCAGACCGGCACCATCCTGTTCCTCGTGGGGCACGTCACCAAGGACGGCAGCCTGGCAGGCCCGAAGGTGCTGGAGCATATGATTGACTGCTCGATCCTTCTCGAAGGCTCCAGCGACAGCCGGTATCGCACCCTTCGCGGCATCAAGAACCGCTTCGGCGCAGTGAACGAGCTGGGCGTGTTCGCCATGCTCGAACAGGGCCTGAAAGAGGTGAAGAACCCCAGCGCCATCTTCCTGAACCGGGGCGAGGAGGCTGCACCCGGCAGTGTGGTCATGGTGGTCTGGGAAGGCACCCGGCCGATGCTGGTGGAAATCCAGGCGCTGGTGGATATGGCTCAGGGCGGCTATCCCCGAAGGGTTGCCGTGGGTCTCGACCAGAACCGGCTGGCCATGTTGCTGGCTGTGCTCCATCGGCACGGCGGCATGCACGTGTCGGATCAGGATGTCTTCGTCAACGTGGTGGGCGGCGTGAAGGTCAACGAAACCAGCGCCGATCTCGCGCTTCTGGCAGCCATTGTCTCCTCCTTCCGCGACCGAGCCCTGCCCCAGGATCTGGTGATTTTCGGGGAGGTTGGGCTGTCCGGCGAGATTCGGCCGGTGCCGAGCGGGCAGGAGCGGATTTACGAGGCGGCGAAGCATGGTTTCACCCGTGCGCTAGTGCCCAAGGCCAATGTACCGCGCAAGCCGGTTGAGGGGATGAAGGTGGTGCCGGTGGCCAAGCTGAGTGATGCGTTGGCGGCGTTGGAGGAGTTTTAGGTGTGAAGCCGGGATCAGAAGAAAGCCTTCTTCTGACCCCGGAGTTAGATTTCAAAGCTGGGATATGACTTGAAGATGGGGTCAGATGAAGGTTTTCATCAGACCCCGTTTTTAGGGCACTGTTCTTACTTATCCACCAGTCTGGCGAATTCCCGCTGCAACAGCGCCGGATCCCCGAGGTTCAGCTCCACCAGGCGCTTGAGGTGCGTGGCGCTCTCCAGGTCAATGTACTGGCAACTGAACCCCAGCCGCTGCTCATCCACATGCTTCAGCTCCACAGCCATGACGATCGCCGCCGAATGGTCGTCCAGGTGTATCACTACCTCGCAGGGCTGCCGGAGCGGCGCTGACCAGCCTTCCGGCCGCTTCACCAGTACTCCCCTCATGGAGATATCCAGAACCTCGGTGCGCCAGACGTTATCCTGCCAGTGCAGCTCACAGGGCGCGTCAAATTCAATACGCTGGAATCGGCGTTTGTCTTGGACTTGTGCGGACAAGCGGTTACTCCTGTTGTCGGTTTTTTATATGACCATAGTCCGGACAGGATAAACCGGCCAGTAATTGGGGGGAAATGGGAGAATCCGGCCCGGTTTGACGGGGTGAGCATGGGGGCTCGGCCAGGCATAAGGGAACGAACTTGGGGTCAGATGAAGGCTTTCATCTGACCCCGTTTTCACCGACCGGCCAGGAAAGCCGACCGGCAAACATCTTACCGGTGATATTCCGGACTCAGTTCCACAACCGCTTCAATAAAGGCACCGGCATGCTCCGGATCCACATCCGGCGTAATGCCATGACCAAGGTTGAAGATATGACCGGCCCCGGAACCATAGCGGCGCAGAATGTCCGCCACTTCCTGGCGGATGCGTTCTTTCGGGGCATACAGCATGGCCGGATCCATATTGCCCTGCAGGGCGACGCGGTCACCGATCCGGGCACGAGCATTGCCGATATCGGTAGTCCAGTCCAGGCCCACGGCATCACAACCGGAATCGGCAATGGTTTCCAGCCACTGGCCACCGTTCTTGGTGAACAGGATCACCGGCACCCGCCGGCCTTCACTCTCACGAATCAGGCCGTCGACAATCTTCTTCATGTAGCGGAGGGAGAATTCCTCGTAAGCCCAGCTGCTCAGCACACCACCCCAGGTGTCGAAAATCTGCACCGCCTGGGCACCGGCCTTGATCTGACCGTTGAGGTAGTCAATCACGGCGTTCGCCAGATGATCCAGCAGGCGATGCATCACCTCCGGCTGGCCATACATGAGCTTCTTCGCCTCGCGGAAATCCTTCGATGAGCCACCCTCGATCATGTAGGTCGCCAGGGTCCAGGGGCTTCCGGAGAACCCGATCAGCGGAACCCGGCCGCCAAGGGCGGAGCGAATGGTGGACACGGCGTTCATGACGTAGTCCAGGTCCACTTCCGGGTTCATCGCCGGCAGCGCGTCGACATCTGCCGCCGAACGGATGGTGTGCTTGAACTTGGGCCCTTCACCGGTCTCGAAATACAGCCCCAGTCCGAGCGCATCCGGAATGGTCAGGATGTCAGAGAACAGAATGGCGGCATCCAGCGGGAAGCGCTCCAGGGGTTGCAGAGTGACCTCACAGGCCAGCTCGGTGTTCTTGCACAAACTGAGGAAATCACCCGCCTTGGCCCGGGTGGCGCGGTACTCCGGCAGATAGCGGCCGGCCTGGCGCATCATCCACACCGGGGTGCGGTCTACGGGCTGGCGCATCAGAGCACGCAGGAAACGGTCATTTTTCAGCTCGGTCATGGGAACTCCTGGCCTGGGTATCAAATTTGCTGGGGTGCAATGATACGCGGTTTGGGGGAATTGGGAAGGCGTGAAGAAGGGGTCAGAACAAGGGGTCAGAAGAAAGCTTTCTTCTGACCCCGCCTTGGAGACTAGCCTCGGGGTTTGTTCGTAACTCGGGGTCAGAAGAAGGCTTTCTTCAGACCCCTTGGGTTAATACCTCAGACGTCCAGGTAGTCGAGGATACCCTCAGCTGCCTGGCGCCCTTCCCAGATGGCGGTGACCACCAGGTCGGAACCGCGGACCATGTCGCCGCCGGCGAAGATCTTCGGGTTGCTGGTCTGGAAGGCGAACTCCGCCTCTTCCGGAGCAGTAACACGGCCGGAATTGTCGGTATCGATCTTCTGCTCATCGAACCAGTCCGCCGGGCTCGGGCGGAAGCCGAAGGCGACGAGGACCGCGTCAGCCGGAATGACTTCCTCACTGCCGGGAACCACTTCCGGGCGGCGACGGCCATTCTCGTCCGGCTCGCCGAGCTGGGTCTGGACCACTTTCACGCCTTCCACACGATCTTCACCAATGATCGCGATGGGCTGACGGTTGAACAGGAACTTCACGCCCTCTTCCTTGGCGTTGGCCACCTCGCGGCGGGAACCGGGCATGTTGGCCTCGTCCCGGCGATAGGCGCAAGTCACGCTTTCCGCCTGCTGACGGATGGAGGTGCGGTTACAATCCATGGCGGTGTCACCACCACCGAGCACGACGACCCGCTTGCCCTTCATGTCGATAAAGTCTTCCGGATCCTTCTCGAAACCGAGGCGGCGGTTCACGTTGGAGACCAGGAACGGCAACGCGTCGTATACGCCCGGCAGGTTCTCGCCCGGGAAACCGCCCTTCATGTAGGTGTAGGTGCCCATGCCCATGAACACGGCATCGAATTCATCGATGATGTCCTTGAGCTTCACGTCCTTGCCCACTTCGGTGGCCAGGCGGAATTCCACGCCCATTTCCTGGAAGACTTCCCGGCGACGGGACATCACGGACTTCTCGAGCTTGAATTCGGGGATACCGAAGGTCAGCAGGCCGCCGATTTCCGGGTAGCGATCGAACACCACCGGCTTGACGCCGTTACGGACGAGGATGTCTGCACAACCCAGACCGGCAGGGCCAGCGCCGATCACCGCAACTTTCTTGTCGGTCCACTTCACCCGGGACATATCGGGTTTCCAGCCCAGGGCAAAGGCGGTATCGGTGATGTATTTCTCCACGGAACCGATGGTCACCGCCCCGAAACCGTCATTGAGAGTACAGGCACCCTCGCACAAACGGTCCTGCGGGCACACCCGGCCACACACTTCCGGCAGCGAGTTGGTCTGGTGGCACAGCTCCACCGCCTTCATGATGTTGCCCTCGGAAACCAGCTTCAGCCAGTTCGGGATGTAATTGTGCACCGGGCACTTCCACTCACAGTATGGATTGCCACACTCAAGGCAGCGATGGGCCTGGGTCGCGGCATTATCCGCGGTGAACGGGTGATAGATTTCGCCAAACTCTTTTTTCCGCTTTTTGGCCGGAACCTTCTTGGGATCGATCCGCCCAACTTCGACAAACTGGAAGTCGTTACTCAGTCGTTCTTTCATCATGATGCTCTCATCAGCTCAATTTCGACCGGGGTGCCGGACCCGCCGTACACCCCCAAACCTCTTCGAACCGGGCGTTTACTCGGGGCGCGCCCGGGTGCTGGCCAGCAGGCTGCGCAAATTCGCCGCCTTGGGCTTGACCAGCCAGAAACGGCCGATGTAGTCGTCGAAATTCTCAAGAATGTGCTCCGCCCACTCGCTGCCGGTCTCCGCGATGTGCTCACGGATAACACCGCGCAGGTGGTTGCGGTAGGACTCCATGTCCTCGCTGGAAATACGCTGGATCTCTACCAGTTCGTGGTTGTACTTGTCCACGAAGGCATTGTGCTGGTCCAGTACGTAGGCAAAACCACCGGTCATGCCGGCACCGAAGTTATGCCCGGTGTTACCCAGCACAGTCACCAGACCGCCCGTCATGTATTCACAGCAGTGATCACCGGCACCTTCGACCACCGCGTGGGCACCGGAGTTACGGACCGCGAAACGCTCACCGGCGGTACCCGCTGCAAACAGTTTGCCACCGGTGGCACCGTACAGACAGGTGTTGCCCATGATGGAGGTTTCCTGGCTCTTGAAACCGCTGTTGCGGGGCGGCTTGATGACCAGCTTGCCACCGGTCATGCCCTTGCCCACGTAATCGTTGGCGTCGCCCTCGAGGATCAGGTTCAGGCCACCCACGTTCCAGACACCGAAACTCTGGCCGGCGGTACCGGTAAGATCCAGGGTGATCGGAGCGTCCACCATACCCTGGTTGCCATGCCGCTCGGCAATCTCGCCGGAAAGGCGGGCGCCGATGGAACGGTCACAGTTGGTAACCTTGTAGGACCAGGCGCCCCCAGACTTGTTCTCGATGGCGGTCGCGGTGTCCTTGACCATCTGCTCGGCCAGGGTACCCCGGTCGAACGGCTCGTTCCGCTCAACCTGGCAGGTCTGGGGCTTGTCCGCCGGAATGCTGTCGTTCTCCAGCAGACGGGTCAGGTCCAGCTTCTTCTGGCGCTCGGTATCACCCGGCAGACGCTCCAGCAGGTCAACGCGGCCCACCAGCTCTTCCAGGCTGCGGACGCCCAGTTTGGCCATCCATTCCCGGGTCTCTTCCGCCACGAAGCGGAAGAAGTTCATCGCCATTTCCACCGTGCCCTTGAAGTGCTCTTCACGCAGGTGGTCATTCTGGGTGGCAACACCGGTGGCACAGTTGTTCAGGTGACAGATCCGCAGGTACTTGCAGCCCAGTGCCACCATTGGCGTGGTGCCGAAGCCGAAGCTCTCGGCACCGAGAATGGCGCCTTTGACCACGTCCAGACCGGTCTTGATGCCGCCGTCAGTCTGCAGGCGGATCTTGCCGCGCAGGTCGTTGGCCCGCAGGGCCTGCTGGGTTTCGGTCAGACCCAGCTCCCAGGGGGAGCCGGCATAACGGATGGATGTCAGCGGACTGGCCGCGGTGCCGCCGTCATAACCGGATACGGTAATCAGGTCGGCGTAGGCCTTGGCCACACCGGCCGCGATGGTTCCAACACCCGGCTCGGACACCAGCTTCACGGAAACCAGTGCCTGCGGATTGACCTGCTTGAGGTCAAAGATCAGCTGCGCCAGGTCCTCGATGGAGTAGATGTCGTGGTGCGGAGGCGGCGAGATCAGGGTGACGCCGGGCACTGAGTACCGCAGGCGGGCAATCAGGTCGTTGACCTTGCCGCCTGGCAGCTGGCCGCCCTCACCGGGCTTGGCGCCCTGGGCCACCTTGATCTGCATGACATCGGCGCTGCGCAGGTATTCGGCGGTCACACCGAAGCGACCAGACGCCACCTGCTTGATCTTGGAACGCTTCTCGGTGCCGTAACGGGCCGGATCTTCACCGCCCTCACCGGAGTTGGAGCGCCCACCCAGGGTGTTCATGGCTACCGCAAGCGCTTCGTGTGCCTCCGGAGACAGAGCCCCGAGGGACATCGCCGCGGAATCGAAACGCGGGAAGATGTTCTCCACCGGCTCGACTTCGGAAATATCAATGGGCTTGAGATCCTTTCGGAAGCCAAGCAGGTCCCGGAGAGTTGCCACCGGGCGCTCGTTGACCAGGCCGGCGTATTCCTTGTAATGGCCGTAATCACCGCTGGTCACTGCTTCCTGCAGCTTGCCGACCACGTCCGGGTTGAAAGCATGGTATTCCTGGCCGTGAACATATTTGAGCAGGCCGCCCTGGGAAACCGGCTTGCGGGCTTTCCAGGCAACGGAAGCCAGCTTCTCCTGGTCTTCCTGGAAATCGATGAAGCCCGCACCCTGGATACGGCTGGGCACGCCCTTGAAGCACAGGTCCACGACCTCATCTGCCAGACCAATAGCCTCAAACAACTGGGCGCCGCGATAGGACGTGATGGTTGAGATCCCCATCTTGGACAGGATCTTCAGCAGCCCCTTGTTGATACCCTTGCGATAGTTGTTCTTGGCCTCGATCGGATCGATCAGCACTTCACCGGTACGGATCAGGTCGTTCAGCACCTGGTAGGACAGGTACGGATAAACGGCGGTGGCACCGAAGCCGAACAGTACGGCGAAGTGGTGCGGATCCCGCGCCCAGCCGGTTTCAACAATGATATTGGAATCACAGCGCAGCCCCTTGCGGACCAGGTGATGATGGACCGCACCAGTGGCCATCAGGGCGTTCACCGGCAACTCGCCTTCTTTCAGATCCTTGTCGGTCAGGATCAGCAGGACCTTGCCGTCACGGACCGCCTGCTCCGCGCGATCGCAGACATCACGAATCGCCTGCTCCAGGCCCAGTTCCGGCCGGTAGCTCATGGGAATCCGCGCCACCTCGAAACCGGGGCGGTCATTATTGCTGATGCGGAGGAACTTGGCCGGAGACAGCACCGGCGTCGTCAAAATGATTCGGTCCGCGTGCTCCGCGGTTTCCTCGAAAACATTCCGCTCGGCCCCAAGGCAGGTCTCGAGGGACATGACGATGGATTCACGCAGCGGGTCGATGGGCGGGTTGGTCACCTGGGCAAACTTCTGGCGGAAATAATCCGCCACATGGCGCACCTTGCTGGAAAGCACCGCCATCGGGGTGTCATCACCCATGGAGCCCACGGCCTCCTGACCATTCTCGGCCAGCGGCCTCAGCACCTGGTCGCGCTCCTCGAAGGAGACGTTAAACATCTTCTGGTGCACCAGGAGCTCGTCTGAATCCATCAGTTTGAATTCCGGGGTATCCTGGTTGAGCGTGGTTTCAACGCGCAGCGCGTTTTCACGCAGCCAGCGCTTGTAGGGCTGTGCAGTCTTCAGGCGCTGATCGATGTCCCTGGTGTGCAGCACTTCACCGGACTCGGTATCGATCGCCAGCATCTGGCCCGGACCGACCCGACCCTTGGCGACCACATCATCCGGCTCATAACTGTAGGTGCCGATCTCGGAAGCCAGGGTAATGAAGTCATCCTTGGTAATGACCCAACGCGCCGGGCGCAGGCCGTTGCGGTCGAGCATGCACACAGCGTAACGGCCGTCGGACATAACCAGACCCGCCGGGCCGTCCCAGGGCTCCATATGCATGGAGTTGTACTCATAAAACGCCCGCAGCTCGGAATCCATGGTGTCGACATTCTGCCACGCAGGCGGAATCATCATGCGCACGGCACGGAACAGATCGACGCCACCGGCCAGCAGTACCTCCAGCATATTGTCCATGCTGGAGGAGTCGGAGCCGGTCAGGTTAACCAGGGGCTGCAGAGTCTGCAGATCCGGCAGTTCCGGCGAGCTGAACTTGGCCGCCCGGGCAATCGCCCAGTTCCGGTTGCCATCGATGGTGTTGATTTCACCGTTGTGGGCCAGGTAGCGGAAGGGCTGTGCCAGCGGCCAACGGGGCATGGTGTTGGTAGAAAAGCGCTGGTGGAACACACAAATAGCGGTCTGCAGGTCCGGATCACCCAGATCCTTGTAGAAGTTCGCCAGATCCGCCGGCATCATCAGGCCCTTGTAGGCCAGGGTACGATGCGAAAGACTGCAGATATAGAACTCTGAATCATCAGCCATATCGCTCTCGGCGTGGCGTCGGCCGATAAACAGGCTGATTGCGAACTCTTTCTCGGCCTTTCCCGCCGGCACCACAAAAACCTGCTCGATTCGAGGCAGGCAATCCAGAGCCATGGGACCAAGGCAGCTGCCATCAACGGGCACTTCCCGCCAGCCCATCACTTCCAGCCCTTGTTCTGTCAGGCGCTTTTCAAGCGCCGCACGGCCAGCCGCCGCTTTGTTTTCATCCGGGTTCAGGAAAACCTGACCCACGGCAAACAGGTCTCCCGGCTCCTTGCCGAAAGCTGCCTTGGCCGCTTTCTTCAGAAATGCATCGGGGCTCTGGATCAGGAGGCCACAACCATCGCCGGTCTTTCCGTCTGCAGCGATACCACCTCGGTGGGTCATGCAGGTCAGCGACTCGATGGCAGTTTGCAGCAACTTGTGGGAGGCCTCGCCCTTCATGTGGGCAATCAGACCGAATCCACAGTTGTCCCTGAACTCATCGGGGTGATACAAACCTGTCATCATAAGCGTTCTCTCGCGTAGAAATGCTTTTCAATCAGATACTTGCGCACCATTTTGGTGCATAAATGTACTGACACTGAAAAAAGGGGCCGGCTATTTTACACACGTAGAACTACGTATTCAAACCAGCCTAAAGTTTAGGGGAGAGCAAAGCCATTGCAATAGCACAATAAGCTTTATCTTATATGAACTGTTTCTGACTCCAGGGCACCGCCCACTCCGGAGCCGAAAGGGTCAGTGACAGAAGGCGTCGAGCGTTGCAGCCAGGCTGTCCCTGGAAGCCTCAGCAGTGACGAACGCATCTCCGATACTGCGCAACAACACCAGCCGGAGGGCACCGTCGACATTTTTCTTATCAACCGCCATCAGCCTCAGAAAATCTTCCGGGGTCATACCTTTCGGAGGTATTTCCGGGAGCCCCGCGCGCAGGATAATCCCAACCGCACGACGATAGTCTTCACGGGAAATCATTCCCTCCCGGGTCGACAGGTCCGCGGCCATGATCATACCCGTGCCTACCGCCTCGCCATGGAGCCAGGTTCCGTAACCGGCAAAGGTCTCGATGGCGTGACCAAAGGTATGGCCCAGGTTAAGGATGGCCCGCAGCCCCCCTTCCCTCTCATCAAGAGCCACGACCTCCGCCTTGCAGGCACAGGAGCGATAGATCGCTTCGGCCAGCGCCCCTGCTTCCAGCCCCACCAGCGCATCCATATTGTCTTCGAGCCAGGCAAGAAACTCTGTATCCCGGATCAGGCCATACTTGATCACTTCCGCCAGCCCCGCTGACACTTCCCGCGGTGGCAGGGTTTGCAGGGTGTCGGTGTCGATCAACACCACCTGCGGCTGATGGAAGGCCCCGATCATGTTCTTGCCAAGCGGATGATTGATGCCGGTCTTGCCGCCGACAGAGGAATCAACCTGTGACAAAAGGGTTGTAGGCACCTGGATAAAAGGCACGCCCCTCTGGTAACAGGCAGCAGCAAACCCGGCCATATCCCCGATGACACCGCCGCCGAGGGCCACCAGCGTGGTCTTCCGGCTGTGCCGCTGCTCCAGCAGCGCATCGAAAACCTGATTGAGGGTCTGCCAGTCCTTGAATTTTTCGCCGTCCGGAAGCACGACAGTATCGACCTGCTTGCCCGGAAAGCTGTTGCGGATCGTGTCCAGGTAAAGGGGAGCCACGGTATCGTTGGTTACGATCATGACCTGGGAGCCGGCAACGTAAGGGGAAAGGTCGGTGCTACCCAAGAGCCCTGAACCGATGATGATTGGATAGCTTCGCTCACCCAGATCAACGGTGAGCTCCCGGAATATCTCAGACATGGTTGCGACCTTCCTTACGCACCTGGCGCCGATGCCGTGGCGTTCTCGGGTTAATACGATTGATCAGTTGCCGGACCACCAGGCGAGGGCTTTTCCGGTCCGTATACATAACAACGTCTGCCAGCTGCCGGTAGATCGGATCCCGGAGCTCGAACAACCGGCGCAGGACCGCCTCGGGATCATCATTCTGCAACAGCGGGCGATTCCTGTCCTTGCGGGTTCGCTCAACCTGTTGATCGATCGAGGTCTTGAGGTAGACCACGATTGAATCCCTTTTCAACAAAGGATAATTCTCAGGACGCATTACCGCACCCCCGCCCGTGGCAAGGACGGTTTGCGGCTCAGCGGACAACTCCTCAAGCATGGCAGTTTCCCGCTGCCGGAAACCATCTTCGCCTTCAACATCAAAAATCCACGGGATATTGGCACCGCACCGCTCTTCGATGATCCGGTCGGTATCGAGAAAACGGTAACCCAGCTCACGGGCCAGCATGCGACCAATGGTACTTTTGCCGGCGCCCATCGGGCCAACCAGAACAATGCGTTTGGGCAAAGACATAACTTCCGCTCAAAAGGTTTCAGGCGGGTGAGAATATCACAAAAAAAGCCGCCGGTTTTACGCGGCGGCTTCTGGCTTCGGCAGGACGATTAGCGGAGCAAATCGTTCTTGATGATTTTCGGCGTGATGAAAATCAACAGTTCGCTACGCTCGTCGATGTGCTCGGTCCGCTTGAACAGGCGACCCAGGTAGGGAATGTCGCCAAGGAACGGCGTCTTGGTCACCTGAGTGGCCACCTCGGACTGGAAGATACCACCGAGAACCACGGTTTCACCGTTACCGACGAGCACCTGCGTGGTGACCTCATTGGTGTTGATGGACGGGATACCGGCAGTCACCTCGCCGCGGGAATCCTGGTTCACCACCAGATCCATGATGATCTTGTCATCCGGCGTGATCTGCGGAGTCACTTCCAGGGACAGCACCGCTTCCTTGAAGGATACGGAGGTGGCACCGCTGGAAGAGGCCTCCTGGTAAGGAATTTCCTCACCGGACTTGATGGAGGCAGTCTGGCGATCGGCGGTCACGACACGCGGCTGGGAAACAACCTCAGCCTGACCATCACTTTCCAGGGCCGACAGTTCCAGGTCCACCAGGAAGTCGTCGCTGCCCCAGCCGATGGCGAAGGAAGAGGCGCCTTCACCGCTGACACCGAGATCCACAGCCAGCGCACCCGGGAAGGTAATGGTGCTGTCGGTGCCGGAAGCCGCGTCACGGGCCTCCTGCAGGGTACCCTGGGAGCCACCGACGGTGAACACGTTGTCGCCGCTCACATCGTAAGCCGCGCCACCCCAGCGAATACCCAGGTTCTCGGCAACGTTGGTCTGGGCACGAACGATCCGCGCTTCAATGGATACCTGGCGTACCGGTACGTCCCAGGTAGACACCAGGCGGCGGATTTCCTCGAGCTTCTGGGAGGTCTCACGCACGCTGATGGTGTTAGTACGCACGTCTGAAGACACGAAACCACGATCCGAAATGAGCTCTTCGTCCGCTTTGATCAGCTCGACGACATCGGCGGCCTTGGCGTAGTTGACCTGGATGATATCGAGGCGAACCGGCGCCAGTTCGGCAATTTGCTTGGTGGTTTCAAGCTCCAGCTTCTCGCGGGCTGCGATTTCATCCGCTGGCGCAACCAGCAGGACGTTACCGATCTGGCGCTTGTCCAGGCCCTTGGTCTTGAGAATCAGGTCCAGAGCCTGATCCCAGGGCACGTTCTGCAGACGCAGAGTGATGCTGCCACTCACGGTGTCACTGGCCACCAGGTTGAGGCCGGTGAAATCCGCGATCAGCTGCAGCACCGAACGCACTTCGATGTCCTGGAAGTTCAGGGACAGCTTATCCCCTGTGTACGGGAACTTCTCTTCGCGACGGGCTTCGGCTTCCTGTTCGGTCAGCTTTTCCACACTCACGGTGAACTCGCTGCCGGACTGGTAAGCGATGTAGTCGTAGTTGCCTTCGGGACGGATCTCGACGACAGCATTGCCATCTTCGGTGTAGGTGTCGATACGGGTTACCGGGGTCGCGAAATCGGTAACATCCAGGCGACGGCGCAGGTTCTCCGGAACTGACAGCTCAGGCATGGTCAGGCGGATCCGGCCACCGAGCTCGGACAGATCGACCGGCGTGCTGCCGGAACCAAGATCGATGATGACACGTCCCTCGCCATCCTTGCCGCGGCGGAAATCCACACCCGCCAGGGTATTGGGAGCGGTGCGAGTGGACGTAGTGGCCGGAGCCGCGGATCCACTGGTGCCGGCAGATGCCTGGGCAGAGCCTTCACCGCCAATGGTCATTACCAATGAATTGTCGCGGCGAACTGTGTCGTAAGGCACCAGTTCCACCAGATTGAAAATCAGGCGAGTGCGATCGGGCGTTTCCACTACCGTCATGCTCTGGGCATTGCCACCGCCCAGGGGGATGCTCCGGCTGTCCAGACCGCTGGTGGTATCACGCAGATCCACTGCGATACGAGCCGGGCGCTCAATAGTGTAGCCGGAGGGCTCGGGCGGTTGCCCGTCAAACTGGAGGGTTACCTCCAGGCGTTCTCCCGGCAGCGAGGAAAACGACACGTCTTCCAGCGTGACCGCACTGGCCAGGCCGGAGAACAACCCCAAAGCAATCACGCCGACGTATACATTGAGTTTTTTGAACATCGCTAGCCTCGACCCCAAACCTTTTTGTTCGTGCATGTTTCTTTCAAATTTCATTGTGCCGCTCCTTAGCCTTGTTCCTCGTCCAGAGACAGGGAACGAGGACGCTCGACCCATCCGCCCGAGCCATTCGGAACGATTTCAATCAGTTCGATGCGGGTTTCGCTGACACCGACAATCCGGCCATAGTTCTGACCCATGTAATTGCCGGCACGAACGCGGTGAATACCACCTGAGTTATCGCGAATAAGTGCGAACAGATTGCCTGTCGGCCCCTGAAGCGTGCCCACCATGCTGAGCTCTTTCAGATCAAAATTCTCGAGAACCTCACGGGGCCGATCCAGATCCGGCTCGACATCGCTGACAGGCTGGTCATCGACCATGGTCAGCTGAACATCCACCGGTGGCTCGAATGGCGCACGCCGGTCCGCTGCCGAATAGGTAAATGCCTCATACGCCTTGAATTCCGGCAATGGCTCTACGTGCCCCCGGGGCTTGGCCCGGGTTTCCGCCATGAACTGGTCCAGATCCGAAAAACCGCTTTCCTGGGTACAGGCCGTCAGCAAGGACACCAGACACACTCCCAGCCAGGCCTTACCTGCATGCTTTGCTGCCATGCTCACTCTCCAGCCCGGTAGCGGTAAGTACGAGCGACAACCTGCATATCAAGCTGCTCTCCATCTCCGCCTGTTGGTTTGATGGTTAAATCGTGCAGTGTCACGATCCGCGGAAGACTTGCAACACTGCTCACAAATGACGCCAGCTCGTGGTAGGTGCCGGAAACCCGGATATTGATGGGCAACTCGGCATAGAAATCACGCTGCTGCTCCGGTTGCAGTTTGATTTCCTGCAACGACAGCCCGCTGCCAAGAGCGGTGTTGGTGATATCCTCAAGCAATCCGGGCACCTCGGTTTCACTGGGCAACTGACGCACCAGCGCGCCAAAGGTTTCCTCCATTTCGGCCATTTGTGCCTTGAACACATCCAGGTTGGCTACCTGATAGGCCTTCTCTTCGTATTTCTTGCGCAGTTCCTGTTCGGTTTTCTGCACCCGTTCGAGCTGGGCATACTGATCCTTGACGAAAAACCAGTAACCGCCGCCGACGATCAGTCCGAACACGATCAGGGCAACAATGATCTTGACCGGTGCTGGCCAGATGCCGGCGTTGTTGAGGTCCAGATCATTGACGTCGAATTCATTCAGGCTTTTGAGAGAGTCCGCGAGGCTCATTACTTATCCTCCCCTTCGGGCTCGGGGGTTTTCTGTTTCACAGACAGGTTGAACTGGCTGTATCCGGCGCGGCGCTGGTCGGCAGCGGCAACATTGGAGAGGTTTGGATCGGCGAACCAGTCTGACTTCTCGAAATCGCGCATGAGGGTGGAAATCCGGCTGTTGGACTCGGCCATTCCGACAATCTGGATGCTGTCGCCGGTTTTCTTCAGGTCCGTGTAGAAAAGACCGTCCGGGAGGGTTTTAACCAGTTCATCAAACACCCGGACAATCACCGGACGCTTGCCCTGGAGATCCTGGATAACCTGCATCCGCGCCAGCAGCTCGTCGCGCTTGCGCTTGAGGTTCTCGATTTCCTTGATCTGGGCATCCAGTTTCTTGGACGCTGTTTCTATGTAGGCGTTACGGGATTGCTGGTAGGCAATCCGGTTGTCCATGTCAGTTTTCCAGAGGAACACACTACCAGCGCCAATAATCGCTGCAGCCAGGATCATGACCACGAACTGCTTCTGCTTCTCGGCGCGCAGCTCTTCCCGCCAGGGTCTGAGGTTAATCTTTGCCATCAGTCGAAGCTCCTCATTGCCAGGCCACACGCAATCATCAGTGAGGGCGCATCATTGCTGAGTGCCGATGCGTTTACCCGGGACCCCACGGCCATGTCGGCAAAGGGGTTTGCCACCAATGCGGGCGTTCCAGTCTTCTCCTCCACCATCTCAATCAGGCCCTGGATCGACGCGGTGCCACCGGCAAGTACTACATAATCCACAGCGTTGTACTGACTGGCTCCGAAGAAGAACTGGAGGGCCCGGGCCACCTGCTGGACCACGGCTTCCCGGAACGGCGTCAGCACTTCGGATTCATAATCGTCAGGCAAACCGCCCTGCTTCTTGGCCAGACCGGCCTCCTCGAGGGACAGGCCGTAGCGACGCTGAATTTCCTCGGTCAGCTGCTTGCCACCGAAAATCTGTTCGCGGGTATAGACAGTCGCCCCGCCAGCAAGCACGCTCAGCGTGGTCATGGTTGCGCCGATATCGACGATGGCAACCACCAGCTCCTCACCCTGGGATTCAAGCTGAGGCTCGATCAGGGCGTAGGCACGCTCCAGCGCATAGGCTTCTACATCGACGATCTTGGTAGTAAGGCCGGCAATCTCAAGCGCGTCTTCCCGGATATCGACGTTTTCCTTCCGGCACGCCGCCAGCAAGACATCAACCTGATCGGGATTGGATTCTGATGGCCCCTGTACCTCGAAGTCGATCGCAACTTCATCCAGGGGATAAGGAATGTACTGGTCTGCCTCCAGGGCGATCTGGTCTTCCATCTCGAATTCATTGAGACCGCCGTCCATCTGGATCAGCTTGGTGATCACAGCAGAGCCGGAGACCGCAACCGCGACCTGTTTAAGGCTGGTACGGGACTTGGATGCGACGCGTTTAAGGACTTCTCCGACCGCCTCGACATCCGTGATGTTTTTTTCTACCACGGCGTTGGCCGGTAGTGGCTCCACCGCGTAGCTTTCAACCTTGTACCGGCCGCCCTGCTTCGACAGCTCCAGAAGTTTGACCGAGCTGGAACTTACATCCACGCCCAGCACTGCACTGGATTTCTTTCCGAACAATCCGAACACGCGCTCACCCTATACCTGGTTACATGCACCCGGTTAAATAACTTATGTGTTTTTTATGTAAGAGAATTTCTTCTGCTTTCCGTCTACAATGCCTGTTCTTCTTTTTTGAGATGCATTGCTTAACAGCGAAGTGAGTTACTCTTCCTAAAGCAATTTCTCAAATGATAGACCTATATCCAACAGTTGTCAGAAAAAAATGTCTCATTTGTTGCGTACATCTCGTCTTTTCGCCTGGCTGTTTCTAACCGGACTGAGTGTCGCCGTTATTACAGCGTCAGGCTTCTATCTTTACCTTCGCCCCGGGCTGCCCCCCGTCGAGCAATTGCTGGACATCAAACTCCAGACGCCGCTGAGGGTCTACTCGAAGGACCACAGATTAATAGCAGAATTCGGGGAAAAGAGAAGGGCACCAATCACAATCGAACAGATCCCTACAATTCAGTTACAAGCCTTCATGGCGGCTGAAGACGCCCGGTTCTACGAACATTTCGGAGTCGATATCAAAGGCCTGATGCGGGCTGCAGTGCAATTGATCTCCACCGGTGAAATCCAGTCCGGCGGCAGCACCATCACAATGCAGGTTGCAAAAAATTACTTTTTGTCACGGGATCGGACCTTTATACGAAAGTTCAATGAGATACTTCTGGCTCTTCAGATAGAGCGTGAGCTGGACAAGAATCGCATTTTCGAGCTGTACCTGAACAAGATCTACCTGGGCAACCGAGCCTATGGTATTGCCGCGGCGGCACAGGTGTACTACGACAAACCTGTCAACGAGCTGACACTGGCTCAGATGGCCATGCTGGCAGGCCTTCCCAAGGCTCCCTCGGCCTATAACCCACTGGCCAACCCGGAGCGCGCGTTAATCCGCCGGAACTGGATCCTTGGGCGCATGCAGGAACTGGACTACATCACCGCTGATGCCTATGACCTGGCAGTAAACGCCCCGCTGACCGCCAGCTATAACGCGACCGAAGCGGAAGTGGATGCGGACTATGTTGCGGAAATGGCGCGGGCCGAGATGGTGCGCCGATTTGGCGAGGACGCCTATACCGACGGCTACTCCGTCACCCTGACGGTGGAAGGTGACAAGCAACAGACGGCGACAGAAGCCCTGCGTGCCGGACTGGAAGCCTATGACCAGCGACATGGCTACCGGGGGCCGATCGGCCAGCTCGAACCTTCAGAGCTGCAGGAACGCGACGTGGCGGAACTGGCCAGCAATTACCCGCGGGTCGAGTCTCTTCTGCCCGCCATCGTCACCTCAGTCAGCGATGAGGAACAGCAGGCCCTCGTCCATGCCAGAGGTATCGGACAAGCTGTCATGCCCTTCGAAACCATGACCTGGGCCAAACGCTACAAAACCGAGGATCTGGCCGGCCCCGAGCCCAAGAAACCTTCCGATGTGGTTGCAGTCGGTGACGTGATCTACGTGAAGCTGCAGAACCCGGCCATGATCGACCCGGAAGACGAAGGCTCTGAAGAGCCTCGAATCACCCCGGTCAAGGTGGCCCTGAGCCAGGTACCGAGAGTTGAAGGCGCACTGATCTCCCTCAAAGCAGACACCGGTGCCATCGAGGCGCTCGCCGGTGGCTATAGTTTCAATCAGAGCAAATACAACCGGGCAACCCAGGCTGATCGTCAGCCCGGCTCCACCTTCAAGCCATTCCTGTACCTGACGGCACTCGAGAACGGCATGACCCCGGCAACCATCTACAATGATGCGCCGATCGTATTCGAGGACTCGGAACTGGAAACCGCCTGGCGCCCGGAGAACTCCTCAGGTCGCTTTGGCGGCCCAACCCGGCTGCGCGAAGGGTTGTACCGCTCGAAGAACCTCGTATCCGTCCGACTGTTGCGCGATATCGGCATCCGTACCACGCTCGAAAACCTTGAGAAGCTCCGCATCCCTGTGGACAACATGCCTGATAACCTGTCCCTGGCCCTCGGCAGCGGCCTGATTACCCCAATGCAACTGGCACGTGGCCAGGCCGTGATCGCCAATGGCGGCTTCGACGTGGAACCCTACCTCATCGAGGAAATCCGGGACATGAACGGTGAGGCAATCTACGAGGCGCCGAAAACTATTCTGTGCGACGACAACTGCGATGAACTGATCGCCGAAGAAGAGCTCGACGAAGCGCCTGATTCGCTGACAGACAACAATCCGAAAGATCTGACCAGCGAGGGATTGACAGACACCCGTGACGACAAATCGGTTCGCATCATGAGGCGACTGGCGGATGAACGCTCTGTCTACATTCTGCACTCTATGATGCAGGACGTGATCCGCCGCGGCACCGGCCGCCGGGCACAGGCCCTCGGTCGCAGCGACATCGCCGGTAAGACCGGAACCACGAACGAGCAGCGGGATACCTGGTTCGCCGGCTTCAACCACAAGGTTGCTACAACCGTATGGGTAGGCTTCGACCAGCCGGCGCCTCTGGGCCGTGGCGAGTACGGCGCCAGCACCGCCCTGCCGATCTGGGTCGATTACATGAAGGTCGCCCTCAAGGACGCGCCACCGGCCGTGATGCCCCGCCCGAACGGCATTGTGAACGTGCGCATCAATCCGGAGACCGGCGAACGGGCGCGCCCCGGAGAGGAAGGCATATTCGAACTGTTCAAGGAAGAGGAAGCACCGCCAGCGCTGACAGCCGAGGACAGCAGCAGCGGCGGCAGTGACAACGGCGGCAGCGATCTCTCCCGCCAGCTATTCTGACCCCTTTCCTTCAGGCATAAAAAAACCGGCGGGATCACCGCCGGTTTTTTTATATCCCGAGAACGATCAGATGATGTCGTCCATGGACTTGAGCGGGTAGTGGGCGGGATACGGGTTGCGGGCAACACCGGAATCCACGGCTGCACGGGCAACCGCCGCCGGAACCACTTCCAGAAGACGTACATCCATCGGCTTCGGAATGATGTATTCCTTGCCGAACTCGAACTTGTCTACGCCGTAGGCTTCGCAGATTTCCTGCGGTACCGGCTCCTTCGCCAGTTCACGGATCGCGTTGACGGCAGCCACCTTCATTTCCTCGTTGATCGCGGTGGCACGAACGTCCAGCGCTCCACGGAAAATGAACGGGAAGCCCAGCACGTTGTTGACCTGGTTCGGGTAGTCGGAGCGACCGGTCGCCATGATCAGATCATCGCGGGTGGCCAGGGCAACTTCCGGGCTGATCTCCGGATCCGGGTTGGAACAAGCAAATACGATGGGATTCGGAGCCATCTTCTTGAGCTGATCGGCGGTCAGCAGATCCGGACCGGACAGGCCCAGGAACACGTCCGCGCCATCGATGGCATCATCCAGAGTACGCTTGTCTGTATCGTTGGCGAACATTGCCTTGTACTGGTTCAGATCGTCACGACCAGAGTGGATCACACCCTTGCGGTCGAGCATGAAGATGTTTTCAGAGCGAATACCGCAGCTGATCAGCAGCTTCATGCAGGCGATAGCGGCCGCGCCGGCACCCAGGCAAACCACTTTCGCTTCCTCAATTTTTTTGCCCTGCAGCTCAAGGGCATTGATCATGCCGGCTGCAGTTACAATCGCAGTGCCATGCTGGTCATCGTGGAAGACGGGCACGTTACACTTCTCGATCAGCGCACGCTCGACTTCGAAGCACTCCGGTGCCTTGATGTCTTCGAGGTTGATACCACCAAAGGTATCAGCAATACGCTCAACCGTTTCAATAAACGCCTGCGGGCTTTCGGAATTGACCTCGATATCAAAGACATCAATTCCGGCAAAGCGCTTGAACAGTACGCCCTTGCCTTCCATAACCGGCTTGCTTGCCAGCGGACCCAGGTTACCCAGACCAAGAATCGCGGAACCATCGGAGATAACAGCCACCAGGTTGCCCTTGGCGGTGTACTTGTATGCGTTCTCCGGGTCCTTTGCGATCTCGCGGACCGGTTCGGCAACCCCGGGGCTATACGCCAGGGAAAGGTCGCGGGAGGTCTGGGTGGGCTTGGTGATTTCAACACTCAGCTTACCAGGCCGCGGCTTGGCGTGATATTCAAGGGCTGCTTCTTTCAGATCTTGAGACATTGCCACTGTTCCGTTTGTCACGTTTAAAGGTAATGAACCGCCGGAGCTTGCCCAGCGGAGCGCGCCATTATGGCCCGCCCGCCCACAAACGACAAGTGGCAACAGCGCAATTTGTGATCAGTCAATAGGGCTAATTGCGTATATCGTGGAAGGCTACACACCCAAAAACGACCATAAAAAAAGCGCCCGGAGGCGCTTTTTCGTGCAACAGCCAATATCAGGCCTTGTTGCCACCGATACGACCGCCGAAACGCTTGTTGAAACGCTCGATACGACCGCCGGTATCCATAACCTTCTGCTTGCCGGTATAGAACGGGTGACACTGGGAACAAACATCCAGCTGCAGATCGTGGCCAACGGTGGAACGGGTCTTGATGACGTTACCGCAAGAACAGGTGGCGGTAACCTCTTCGTACTTCGGGTGAATACCTTCTTTCATGGCGAACCTCTTTCGGTCATGCCGCTACCCGGTCACGGGGAATCAATCCCTGGCGCCTGGCACCGCATGTTTGAATCAAAGTGAAAGGCGAGGCACAATCATGCCCTGCCGAAAACAGACCGCGAATAATACTTGCAATCCCTGTGACAGGCAAGCCTTACGGGCGCTTCATTCCCTGCCTCGTGGCCACAATACCACCAGGCTGCCGGGTTAGATCCCTAAGTGAAAACCACGACATCACCTGAAATGGAGTCCCGAGTGCCCCGAACCGCACGAATCGCCCTCAACCGGCCATTACGGAGACTGTTTGATTACCTCATCCCGGAGGGCATGCAGGTTACGCGGGGGCAAAGGGTGCAGATTCCGTTCGGCCGGCAACAGTTGACCGGCCTGGTGGTGGAAACGGATGTGGAGCCACCCGAAGGCATCACCCTGAAAACCATCAGCCATGTGTTCGAGGACTGGCAGGCGCTACCACCGGAAACCTTTGAACAGCTGAGCTGGGCCAGCACCTATTACCAGCACCCTCTCGGAGAATGCCTGTTCACCGCGTTACCGCCCGCTCTCCGCCGGGGGCGGCCCGCCCGGGAAAAAGAGGAAGATAGCTGGACCGCAAAAAGTTCGGGCAGCGAATTGCCAGCCAACGCGCACCGCCAGAAAGCTTTGTTGCAATGGCTGAGCCAGCAACCGGGCCCTGCCAGTACCAGCGCCATCATCAAGGCCGGGTTTACCCGCGCCCAGGTTACCGGCCTGGCCGGGAAGGAACTTATCGAGAAAGCACAGCAAGACAACAATCCGGCAGCCGCACCGTTATCCCCGGAGCTTCGACCGACCCTGACACCAGCCCAGCAGCAAGCGGCAAGCCAGCTTCCTGCGGGCAAGGAAGGCTTTGATGCCACCCTGCTATACGGAATCACCGGCAGCGGTAAAACCGAGATCTACCTTCATTACCTCAAGGAACACCTGACCGATACGGGGCAGGCGTTAGTGCTGGTGCCGGAGATCAACCTCACCCCGCAGACTGTTGCCCGTTTCCGACATTATTTCGGAGACCGCATCGTGGTGTGGCACTCGGCGCTGAATGACGGCGAACGGCTGAACACCTGGCTCAAGGTCCGCCGCGGCCAACCGGTCATCCTGATCGGCACCCGCTCCGCCGTGCTGCTGCCCTTTACCGGCCTTGAAACCATCATCGTCGACGAAGAGCACGACAGCTCCTACAAGCAGGGCGAGGGCTTCCGCTATTCAGGGCGGGACCTGGCGGTATACCGGGCCCACCTGAACAAGTGCCCGATCATACTGGGCTCCGCCACTCCGT
Source organism: Marinobacter szutsaonensis (assembly GCF_039523335.1). NCBI lineage: Bacteria > Pseudomonadati > Pseudomonadota > Gammaproteobacteria > Pseudomonadales > Marinobacteraceae > Marinobacter > Marinobacter szutsaonensis. The sequence goes on from NZ_BAAAFC010000003.1 coordinate 73,623, forward strand.
CCCTGGAGTCCTACCACAATGCGCGCCAGGGCAAGTACCGGCTGGTGAGACTCGAGGAACGGGCGAAAAAGGCAGTACCGCCCACCCTGAGCCTGCTCGATATCCGCAGCCGCCCACTGGAGGGCGGGCTTTCCCGCCCTGCCCTGAACGCCATCCGGGACACCCTCGATCGGGGTGAGCAGGCTCTGGTGTTCGTAAACCGCCGAGGCTATGCCCCGGTTATGATGTGTTTTGATTGTGGCCACATGGTCGAATGCCCCCGCTGCGACACCCGGCTGACCTACCATCGCCGGGACCGTGCCATGCGCTGCCACCACTGCGACTACCAGGCAGCTGCTACCAGCCATTGCCCGAAATGCCAGAGCGAGGCGTTCAAGCCGGTTGGCCAGGGCACCGAACGGACCGAAGACACGCTGGCCGAAGCTTTCCCGGCCGTGCCGGTGGTTCGGGTTGACCGGGACAGCACCCAGAGAAAAGGCAGCATCCAGGCTATCCTGGACAAAGTGAACTCGGGCGCCCCCTGCGTGCTGGTGGGAACCCAGATGCTCGCCAAAGGCCACGACTTCCCGAATGTAACTCTCGTGGTGGTAGTGAATGCCGACGGCGGACTATTCAGCGTGGATTTCCGCGCACCCGAGCAGCTCATCCAGACCCTGCTTCAGGTCAGTGGCCGGGCCGGCCGTGGCACCAAGGCCGGCAAGGTGCTGATCCAGACCTGCCACAGCGACCATCCGCTGCTCAAATCACTGTGCACGGAAAACTACCTGAGCATTGCCGACCAACTGATGGCGGAACGGGAGCAGGGCCAGTTCCCGCCCTTCCGGCACATGGCCATCTTCCGCGCCGAAGCCAACACCATGCAGAACAGCCTGGAACTGCTGGATGCCATCAAACCCTCTGCATCCGGCCCCGGCATCGAAACCTGGGGACCCCTGCCCGCCCTGATCGCCCGCCGCGCCGACCGCCATCGCGCCCAGCTGATTCTACTCAGCAGTCAGAGGGGCCGGCTTAACGCCGTTCTCGCCGGCATCTGCCAGCATCTGGATCAGCAGAAGCTGCCGCCAAAGGTGAAATGGATGGTGGATGTGGATCCGCTGGAGATTGGTTAATGAGTTCACATACCAACTTATTTATGCCGGGGATCCTTCGATTTTTTGTGGCGAGAATGGAAATCGTCAGGCTCGATGCTAATATCAGGAACGAATATTAACATTCATTTATTTGCATTAATCACATAAAGGTCCTTTGAAAGGCCTCAAGTCAAGCATTATAAAAAGCGACATAAAATTCAGGGAGATTGGCATGCCAAGGAGACTTCCCCTACTGGGTTTAGCATTATCGACGACTTTCTTTTTGTCTGCGTGTGGCGGCGAAGAGTACTCCCAACCTCTGGCTCCTCAGGGCAACCCACCTTCCCCCCTGTTTGAGCCGTGGACCCCGCCAACCAACACCCAAACGGAAACAGGCGATTCCGAACCAGCAGTTTCACTGCCCATCAGCCCTGGCTATTACGAGACAACTGTAAGCGTTGAAGGCGGCAGCACCTACTCAGGGGCTGCGACCATTCTCGATCCAGACGGGAATTTCGTTACGTTCATATCACCGAATGACGCGACGTTTGGAGTATTGGTGGGAGCGGGGGAAAACCAGATTATTGGCGCTGGCACCAATATTTTCTATTCGGATACATGGAGCCAAGTCGATGGCTCTGTAAGCGGACAAGCAACAGATTTAGAATCCGCCACACTAGATGTCGAAGCGCCAGACACTGGTTACCGATCGGAGGTTGAACTCTCCAGAAACAACTCCATCAGCGATACGCCCATTTCTCTTGCAGAGCTATCCGGCTCATATCTGATGCAGGATACGGGCCTCGTCACAACCCAAATAACCATCGATTCGGACGGCATTGTCACCGGCACTGACCAGCGCGGCTGCATCTTTAATGGCTCGGCAAACATTCCTGACGGATCCATTAACGTTTTCCAGGTACGCTTCAGTGCAGAAAACTGTGGTAGCTCTGGAGGCTCAAACGCAGAACAGCGAAATGGAAATTACGCCGCATTGGGAATTTTCGGGGGCGACCAGGTACTCGTCGTTGGAACAAACGGTGTGGTGATCGCTTACTTCCGGGGACTCAAAAACTGAATTGGCAAAAAGCCCGGCCCCAGCGCCGGGCTTTTTGCTTACATCCAAACTTTCCGCGATAATACCCGCCTTCTGTTTCCATCGGGCTCCCTGCCCTGACACCCATTCTCCTGAAAACCGAGTCATCTGACAGCATGAAAGAGACCGTTTCCGAGCTGCTCCAGTCTGCGCTGGCGGCGCTGCAATCTGAAGGCACCCTGCCCGCGGACCAGACCTTTACCCCGCAAGTAGGCAACACCAAGGACAAGGCCCACGGCGATTACGCCTGCAACATTGCCCTGGTTGCCTCAAAGGCCGCAGGCTGCCCACCACGCCAACTCGCAGAGGCTCTGGTGGACCGTTTGCCGGAAAGCAAGGCGGTATCCAAGGTGGAAATTGCCGGGCCCGGTTTTATCAACTTTTTCATGAGCACGGCCAGTGCCTTCGAAATCGTGGAAACCGTCCTGAACGAGAGGGACCGGTTCGGCCGCAATGACAGTGGCAAAGGCGAGAAGGTGCAGGTGGAATTTGTCTCCGCCAACCCCACCGGCCCCCTGCACGTGGGCCATGGTCGAGGCGCAGCAATTGGTGACAGCCTGTGCCGGCTGATGGAAGCCAATGGTTACAACGTTACCCGTGAGTTCTACTACAACGACGCCGGCGCCCAGATCAACAACCTGGCGCTGTCTGTCCAGTCCCGCGCCAAGGGCCTGACCCCTGACGATGACAGCTGGCCGGCGGACGGATACCGCGGTGACTACATTATTGACGTTGCCAAGTCCTACCTGGCAGGTGAGACCGTGACTGCCGACGACCGTGAAGTGACCGGCAAGGGCGACCCGGAAGATATGGATGCTATCCGGGAGTTTGCAGTGGCCTATCTGCGCCGGGAACAGGACCTGGATCTGAAGGCCTTCGGCGTGCACTTTGACGTCTATTTCCTGGAATCTTCCCTGTACGAGGACGGTAAGGTAGAAGCCACCGTCAAGCGCCTCCAGGAGAACGGCTATACCTATGAACAGGATGGCGCCATGTGGCTGCGCACCACTGAGTTCGGTGATGACAAGGACCGGGTCATGCGCAAGAAGGATGGCGGCTACACCTATTTCCTGCCGGATGTGGCCTATCACCTCGACAAATGGCAGCGGGGTTTCACCACGGTCATCAACGAACAGGGCGCGGACCACCACTCCACCGTCACCCGGGTGCGGGCCGGCCTTCAGGCACTCAAGGCCAATATCCCCCAGGGCTGGCCCGATTACGTGCTGCACCAGATGGTCATGGTGACTCGCTCAGGCCAGGAAGTGAAGATTTCCAAGCGTGCAGGCAGCTATGTCACGGTCCGTGACCTGATCGACGAAGTGGGCCGGGACGCCACCCGGTTCTTTCTGGCGGCGCGCCGGGTAGACTCCCAGTTGACCTTCGATATCGACCTGGCCCGCTCCCAGACCAATGAAAACCCGGTCTATTACATCCAGTATGCCCATGCCCGAATTTGCAGCGTACTGCGCAAACTGGCAGACGAAGGCGTTCACCGCGACCGGCACGAATGCGTGAGCGACCTGTCCATTCTGACCCTGGACGAGGAAAAGGAACTGGCCAACCAGTTGGCGAAATACCCGGAACTGGTTGCCAACGCCGCAGCGCAGCGCGAACCGCACCACGTCGCCCATTACCTGCGCGAACTGGCCGGGCTGTTCCACACCTACTACAACGCCCACAAGGTGTTGATTGAAGACACCGCTCTGCGGGATGCCCGCGTCAGCCTGTACCTGGCGGTGCGCCAGGTGATTGAAAACGGCCTGAACCTGCTGGGCGTGAGCGCACCGGAAGAGATGTAAGACAAAACAATGGCCCGAGACTACGCTCGCAAAGACCGGCCCAGCCGGTCTTCCGCCACGCCAAAGAAGGCGCCTGCAAATCCTGCACGCTCGAAACAGCGTGCCCGGCCTGCAGCACCAGCGCACCGCCAGCACGGCAGCCTGTCACTGAAGTGGATCCTGTCCCTCGCGGCGGTGGGCGGCTTTATCGGGTTTATTGTGTACCTCAACTCCCTGCCTGCCACCAGCCAGCAGGCCAAAGCGCCAGCCCAGGCTCAGTCACCGGCACAGAAGGCTCCTGAGACCGCCACCAAGGAAGAAAAGAAGCAGAATTTTCGCTTCTACGAAATGCTGCCAGAATCCGAGGTGGTGCCGCCGAAGGTAGAGGAGTACAGCCCCTCCCCGAGCAAACAGAACTTCGATTATCTGGTCCAGTCCGGCTCCTTCCGCAGCCGTGAAGACGCCGAACGCCAACGGGCCCAGATTGCCTTTCAGGGACTACGGGCCAGCGTCCAGCGGATCGACCTGGACAACGGCTCGGTCTGGTTCCGGGTAAATGTCGGGCCGTTCACCTCCCGGAGCCAGATGAACTCGGCCGTCGACAAGCTGGTTTCACTGAACATCCAGCCTTTGATTCGTAAGATTCCCAAAGAGGGCTGACCTCTTCTGTTGGTGGAAGCACCTTTCGGGGATGTGATTCCGAAACACGCTGTGGATACGTCCATGTACGCTCCGCTCCGCCATCCATGGCTCCGCAGGGTTTCGGAATCACATCCCCGAAAGGCGCCCATACTTCTGCTGCTCGTCGAAATCACCGCGGCCTACTCATCAGCTTGGGGCCGGGTTCGGTATGCAGCCCTCCAAAACTGTGCGGAGCCAAGGATGGCGGAGCTCAAGCGCCACATGGACGTGCCGCAAGGAGCGTGTTTTGGAGGGCTGCATACCGAACCCGGCCTTGCACCGAAACTCAGACTCTTGAATTCTCCGCCATTGCCTCCATTACTTCGGAATACCAATTTCAAACAGGCAATTGGAGCCCCAATGACTACCATTCTTTCTGTCCGGCGAGACGACGAAGTCGCCATGGGAGGCGACGGCCAGGTTTCCCTCGGCAACACCGTGATGAAAGGCAACGCCCGCAAGGTACGCCGTCTCTACAACGGCCAGGTAATTGCCGGCTTTGCCGGAGGAACCGCGGATGCGTTCACCCTGTTCGAACGGTTCGAGGCCCAACTGGAAAAGCACCAGGGCAACCTGACCCGGGCCGCGGTCGAGCTGGCAAAAGACTGGCGAACGGATCGGGCTCTCAGAAAACTCGAAGCCCTGCTGGCCGTGGCGGACAAGACCGCCTCGCTGATCATTACCGGTAACGGTGACGTCATTGAGCCCGAGCAGGGCCTGATCGCCATCGGTTCCGGCGGCCCATTTGCCCAGGCATCCGCCCGTGCCTTGCTGGAGAATACCGATCTGTCCGCCCATGAGATTGTGGAAAAAGGCCTGGATATCGCGGCCGACATCTGTATCTACACCAACCACAATCGCACCGTCGAAGTGCTACCCACCAAAGATTGATCCGGAGCGACCATGTCTGCAATGACTCCCCGAGAGATTGTCCACGAGCTCAACAAACACATCGTGGGCCAGGAAGAAGCCAAACGCGCAGTGGCCATCGCGCTGCGTAACCGCTGGCGCCGGATGCAGCTGGACAGCAGCCTGCGGGACGAGATTACCCCCAAAAACATCCTGATGATCGGCCCCACCGGTGTCGGCAAGACTGAAATTGCCCGTCGCTTGGCCAAGCTGGCCGATGCGCCGTTCCTGAAGGTGGAAGCCACCAAGTTCACCGAAGTGGGCTATGTGGGACGGGATGTTGAGTCAATCGTCCGCGATCTGGCGGACATGGCGGTGAAGATGTTGCGCGAGAAAGAAATGAAGCGCCACGAAAGCCGTGCCCTGGATGCAGCCGAGGAACGGATTCTGGACGCCCTGCTGCCGCCGGCCCGGGATTTCAACGAAGAAAGCCAGCGGGCCAGCAATGACTCCTCTACCCGCCAGCTGTTCCGCAAGAAGCTACGGGAAGGTGAACTCGATGACAAGGAAATCGAGATCGATCTGCGCAGCGCTGGTGCCGGCGTGGAGATCATGGCGCCTCCGGGCATGGAGGAGATGACGAACCAGCTGCAGAGCATGTTCTCCAACCTGTCTTCCGACAAGCGCAAGACCCGCAAGATGAGGGTGGCCGACGCCCTGAAACAGGCCAAGGACGAGGAAGCCGCCAAGCTGGTCAACGAGGAAGAGATCAAGCAGAAGGCCATTCAGGCGGTGGAGCAGAATGGCATCGTGTTTCTGGATGAGATCGACAAGGTGGCCAAGCGCTCGGAAAACACCTCCTCCGACGTTTCCCGGGAAGGCGTGCAGCGGGACCTGCTGCCGCTGATCGAAGGCAGCACGGTGAGCACCAAGTATGGCTCCGTGCGCACCGATCACATCCTGTTCATTGCCTCCGGCGCGTTCCACCTGTCCAAGCCGTCCGACCTGATTCCGGAATTGCAGGGGCGTCTGCCGATCCGGGTTGAGCTGCAGGCCCTGACGCCGGATGACTTCAAGCGCATCCTGACCGAGCCAGATGCGTCACTGGTCCAGCAGTATGAAGCGCTGATGGCGACGGAGGGGGTCAAACTGACCTTCGGCGAGGATGCCATTGCCCGGATTGCGGAGGTGGCCTGGAAGGTCAACGAAACTACCGAGAATATCGGTGCCCGACGTCTTCACACGGTGCTTGAGCGGTTGCTGGAGAGCCTGTCTTACGATGCGGGTGATCAGGTGACCGAGAGCTTCGAGGTGACTGCAGAGTATGTGGATGAGAAGCTTGGTGAGTTGTCCGAGGATGAGGACCTGAGCCGGTATATTCTCTGACTGGAACATGGGTCAGAAGAAGATTTTCATCAGACCCCGGCCTGAAGTTGGGGTCAGAAGAAAGCTTTCTTCTGACCCCGATTTGGACTTCAACTCCGAGGCCGAGCAGTGAAGATGGGGTCAGATGAACGCTTTCATCTGACCCCTTTTTTCATTCTGTCACTCGGCCCTGGAAAACAGATGCGTGACGTTCTCCAGGCTCGCGGCGATCTTTCCCTTCTCCGCCTGCTTTTTCCTGCCCTTCGCCACATACAACGGCAACATCTCACCGTACAGGCTGGTGCTTATGGTCCTCTGCTCGTCCTCGAGACGGTCCCGGCGCAGCTTGATTCCATACCGGGCCAGTTTCGGCTCCAGTTCGTCCGCCCGATTGAGCAGATCCCGGCGGGTCATCTGGTAGGCGTGCTCGCACACCATCCGGCGGCTCTGGAAGCTGAATACATTGGAGAAAAACAGTTTGGCATCATCGCGGGTTGGCTCGAACAGGAGAATTTCCTTGTCCGGATAATCTCTCGCGTACTGGGCGATGCCGGACTGCATGCGAGAATAAACCATGGTCCGGAAGGTCTGGGACAGCAGGTTGGGCATACCTGAGCGAGTGAGCTCGCCCGGCTTCATGGTACCGGCCCGCACGGCGGCACTGGCGTCGATGGGTACCTGGGGATTCACGGCAAACACCACATCGGCACCATCCTCGAAGGCAACCGAGGCATGCAGACCTTTGCGCAGGGTGCCGTCAACATAGTACCGACCGTCGATTTCCACAGGCACATAGAGCCCCGGCGATGCGGTGCTGGCCTGGATGGCCTTGGATATCGGCACATGGTCAAAGCCCGGCGCCCCGAAACACACGGCTTCAGTGCTTTCCACATCGGCAGCCACCACATACAGGCTGCGCTTCAGCTCCCGGAAATCGTTGGTGCGCCCGAGCATGGTGAAGGCACGCTTGAGGTAGTCGTGCAGCCCTTCATTATCGAACAGGCCGGCCGGGGCGGCCTGGGCCAGGATCGTCAATGCCTCCAGAAAACTCTGATCGTAGGGGTTATTGATGAACCGGCTGACGGCGGTAGACATCAGGCCCGGTACCGCCAGCAAACGGCTGCCGATTTCCCGGAACGCCGGACGATAGAATACTTCCGGATGAAACGGATGCACCTCCGCCTCATTTCGCACAAAAATCCGGCACAGCTGGGCCGTGGTCATCTGGTTTGCCAGATTGGCAGCGGCGAAGGAACCGGCATTAACGCCCACATAGACATCCAGATTGTTGAAATCCAGGCCATCCAGCGCCTCGTCGAGCGCCCTGAGTGCACCGATCTCGTAAATGCCGCCCAGCGGCCCACCGCCACCAAGGGCGAGGCCGATTCTGGGTTTCGGTTTGAGGTCTGTTGAGGCACTCATAGTCAGTCAATCTCCGGACCGTAACGTTATCGGTATCCCTTGGCCACAACATAACAGTCGAATTTAGAAAACACACCCTATATTCCCCGGGTGGGGCCGGGGGTCAGGAAACGGCCTGTTCGGAGAAGGCCATTGAAGAGCTACGACCGGGGCGCAGGTAACGGCCAAAGCCGGCGTTCCGAAGTGCCAGATCCACGCAACTCTTGATGACATGGGGAGAATCGAGCAGCAGGACGTCTTCCAGAAGCTGAATCGCCCACTCACGGCTGATGCTCCGGATCACCGACTTTACCTTGGGCAGGCTGGCTGCGTTCATGGACAGGGAATCGTAGCCCATGGCCATCAGCAGCAACGCCCCGCCGGGATCACCCGCCAGCTCGCCACAGATGCCCACCGGTTTGCCGACCGCATGAGCGTCCTGGGCAATCCGAACCAGGGCCTGAAGCACCGCGGGATGGTAGGAATGGTACAACTGCGCGACCCTGGGGTTGTTGCGATCCACCGCCAGCAGGTACTGGGTCAGGTCGTTGGAACCTACGGACAGGAAATCCACCCGGTCCGCCAGTTCACGGATCTGGTAGACGGCCGCAGGAATCTCCACCATGACGCCGACCTTCGGCATGTGGATGTCATAGCCCTCTTCCCTCACCTCGTGATACACGCGGTAGATCAGGTGCAGGGATTCCTCGACTTCCGAGATATTGCTGATCATGGGCAACATGATCTGCAGATTATTCAGCCCTTCACTGGCCTTGAGCATGGCCCGGACCTGTACCAGGAAGATTTCCGGGTGGTCCAGGGTGACCCGGATGCCACGCCAGCCCAGGAACGGGTTTTCCTCATTGATCGGGAAGTATGTCAGCGCCTTGTCACCACCGATGTCCAGGGTGCGCATGGTGACCGGATTGGGGGCGAAGGCTTCCAACTGCTCCCGATAATACTCCCGCTGCTCCTGCTCGGAGGGGAAGCGGTCCTTGATCATGAACGGCACTTCCGTGCGGTACAGGCCGATACCCTCGGCACCATGGGAAAGGGACCGCACCACATCGGTCATCAGACCGGTGTTCACCAGGAGCGATACCCGGTGGCCATCGGTGGTCTCGCAGGGCTTGTCACGAAGCGCCTCAAGCCCCCGGATCAACTCATCCTCTTCGTCACAGATAGCCTGGTAGAAGGCACGGAGATCCTGTGACGGCGAGGCGAAGATCTGGCCCTCGAAGCCATCAACAATCAATTCCTTGCCATCAAGCTGGTTGACCGGGATATCCACCAGGCCCATCACCGTGGGCACGCCCATGGCCCGGGCCAGGATCGCCACATGGGAGTTACTGGAGCCCTTGACCGAAACCAGGCCCACCAGTTGTCCTTTGGGCACCTCCCCGAGCATGGCAGGCGTCAGCTCCTCGCTGACCAACACCGTTCTCTCCGGGTAGACCAGGTGCTTCTGTTCACCTTCCTGCAAATGGGACAGCAGGCGCCGGCCAAGATCCCGGATATCCACCGCCCGCTCCTGCAGGTAGTGGTCATCCATCATCTCGAAGTGGCGGACATACTGCTGGACCACCTGCTTGAGCGCGCCCTGGGCCCAGGTGCCGTCAGCAATCTTGTTGGCCACTTCGCCGGGCAAAGCCTCGTCTCCCAGCATGCGGAGGTAGACATCGAACAACGCCTGTTCTTCGGGCCGCAACTGGCTGGCCAGTCGCTTGGCCACGCGTTCAATATCTTCCCGTACCGCCTTGACCGCAGCCTTGAACAGCTTCAGCTCACCCTCGATATCTTCCGTGGGCTTTTCCGGGACCACATCCAGGTCCGCCGCCGGATACACCACCACACCGGTGCCGATGGCGACACCGGGTGCACCGGGCACACCGTTGAAACTGACATCCCTGGCTTCCTCGCCGGTCAGGGACAGTCCACTGATGGCACCGGTGGCTTCACTGTGGGCGATAACCCCGGCCAACTGGGCAGAGACCGTCACCAGAAAAGCTTCTTCACCCTCGTCAAAACACCGAGAGCTTTCCCGCTGCTGAACCACCAGCACACCGAGTACCCGGCGATGGTGAATGATGGGAACCCCCAGGAAGGAGCGGAAGCGCTCTTCACCGGTCTCGGGGAAATAACGATAGCGGGGATGAGAGGGGGCATCCTCGAGGTTGATGGGCTCCTCGCGGGAGCCCACCAAGCCGACCAGACCTTCCGAATAACCCAGGCTCACCTGACCCACCGCCTTGCGGTAGAGGCCCTCGGTGGCCATCAGGATATAGCGGTTGGTGGCGGGGTCGAGCAGGTAGACGGAGCAGACCTCGGTATTCATGGCCTTTTGCACCCGCGATACAATGATATCCAGCGCCTCCTGCAGATCGCGGGCGCTGTTTACCTCTTGTACAAGACTTCGCAGTATGCTCAGCATGGCAGGGTCAGTCCGTCATCTTGAGTGATCCTTCAGGCGCCGGTTCTGTTCGGCTTTCCGCCACTGTTCCATGTTGTAGAACAGTCGTGGAGCCAGCTCCCGCAGCGCACGTCTGTATACTTCTCGTTTGAATGAAACCACCTGGCCTAGCGGGTACCAGTAGCTAACCCACTGCCACCCGTCGAATTCCGGTGAATCCGTGCCGTCCACACGCACTTGCGCGTCCGGCGATAACATCCTCAGCAGGAACCATTTCTGTTTTTGGCCCACACACACAGGGTGTGAGTGATGGCGCACCATCCTCCTGGGAAGACGGTACCTCAGCCAGCCCCGAGTACAGCTGATGATTTCCACATCACTGGCTGTGAGGCCGATTTCCTCTCCAAGCTCCCGGTAAAGCGCATCCTCCGGTGATTCGTTGTGCTTGATTCCACCTTGGGGAAACTGCCAGGAGTCCTGACCTATTCGCCTTGCCCAGAGAACTTCGCCCCTGTGGTTGGCCAGAATGATTCCGACATTGGGTCTGAAACCGTCTGAATCGATCACGGCACAGTCCTCGCAAAAGTCGGCCGCCGGTCAATTTCTGACCGGCGAAAATTGTCCAAGTTGCTCTCATTCTTACAGAATCCCAAGGGTTCGGCAAACGGAGCCGATGCCGACAGGTCATGGTAGACTGTGAGCCTTCCTGAAAGCCCTTGTAACAGCGGAGGACACCCTTTGACGCTCGCACTTTTTGATCTGGACAACACCCTGCTGGCTGGCGACAGCGACCACGCCTGGGGCGAATTTCTGGTGGAAGAAGGTCTGGTCGATGCCGAGGAATACCGCAAAGCCAACGACCGGTTCTACGAGGAATACCTGAACGGCGAGCTGGACATCTTCCACTACCTCCGCTTCGCCCTGCAGCCGCTGGCCCGGCATGACATAGACGAACTGCTGGCGTGGCGCGAAGCCTTTCTTGAGAAAAAAGTACGCCCAATGATGCAGGAAAAGGCCCGGGAACTGCTGGACCGGCATCGCCAGCAGGGCCACACCCTGATGATCATCACCGCCACCAACCGGTTTGTGACCGAGCCGATTGCGGAGTTGTTAGAGGTTGAGCACCTGATCGCCACCGAGCCGGAACTGGTGAATGGCCGGTATACCGGGGAGGTCGCCGGCGTCCCCAGCTTCCAGGACGGCAAGGTGACCAGGCTGAACGACTGGCTTGACCATCACAAACGCACGCTGGAGGGGGCCTGGTTCTACAGCGACTCCCATAACGATGTGCCACTTTTGAAGCAGGTGGAAAACCCGGTGGCGGTGGATCCGGACCCGAGGCTGGAAGCGCTGGCGAAGGAATCGGGGTGGCCGGTGATTTCTTTGCGGGGGTGAGTTCGGGGTGAACGAGGGGTCAGATGAAGGCTTTCATCAGACCCCGGGAATCAGGCCCCGGGATTAGAATTGGGGTCTGAAGAAAGCCTTCTTCTGACCCCGTTTTCAGCCTCTCACATAAACCCGGTCAGCGAGCGCACGAAACACGACTTGATGTAATCCGTCTCCGGAATCCCCGGAATCACCGGATGATCCGGCGCCTGGTGGCCCTGCTCCAGCAGCTGCACGAACCGGTCAATCTTGCGGCCGCTGCTGCGGATGATGTCGATCAGCTTTTCCTGGGACAGATGCATGGAACAGGACGCCGACACCAGCAACCCGTCCCGCTCAAGCAGCCGAAGCCCCAACTGGTTCAGACGGGCATAGGCCTGTTCACCGGCTTTCTGATCCCGGCGCCGCGGAATCAGCGCCGGCGGATCCAGGACCACGATGTCATATTTCTCTTTCTCGTCCGCCAGCGCCTTCAGCGCTTCGAAGGCATCGCCCTCGATGGTTTCGATATTGTCGAGCCCGTTGATCTTCGCATTATGGTGTACCGCATCGATCGCCGTTGCCGAGGCGTCGACACAAGTCACCTGGGTAGCACCGGCACAGGCGGCCTGCAGCCCCCAGCCACCGACATAACTGAACACATCCAGCACCCGCTTACCGGGCGCGTAAGCCTGCAACCGCTGACGATTCATCCGGTGGTCATAGAACCACCCGGTTTTCTGGCCGCCGGCCAGCGGCACCTCAAAGCGAACGCCATTCTCATCGACCTGCAGCAGATCCGCCTCCGGCCCGTGTGCCTGTTCCACATAGGTATCCAGACCCTCAACCTTCCGCATCTTGCCGTCGTTCTTCAGGATAATCGCCTTGGCATGCACCAGACGCTGAACAGCGCGAACAATCGCCTCCTTCATGAGCTCCATGCCCGCCGTGGAAATCTGCACCACCACGGTGTCCCCGAAACGATCAACCACCAGCCCGGATAGCCCGTCGCTGTCACCAAACACCCAGCGGTAGAACGGCTTGTCGAACAGCCGCTCCCGCACCGCCAGCGCAAGCTCCATCCGTTCCGTCAGCCGCTGCGGCGTCATTCCCTGGGACGGATTCCGGCTGATCAAGCGGCCACAGATCAGCGCATGGGGGTTCACAAACACCGTTCCCAACGGCTTGTCATTGGACGCCCGCAGCTCGGCCTGATCACCGGGCTGGAACTCCGTCAGCGGCGTACGGCGGGTATCCACCTCATTGCTGTATACCCACAAATGGCCGGCACGGAGGCGGCGCTCGGCGCCCTTGCGCAGGTAAAGAACCGGAAAATCCATCAAATATCACCTGAGGAAAATTGGAAAGTTAAGAGCTAACGCCGGCATCGGCCAGCACTGTTGTCCGGGCGTGTTTCAGGGTGGGCCTTCCGAAACTGTGCGGAGCCAGGGATGGCGGAGCCCAAGCGCCCCAGGGATGGGTTTGAGCGTGTTTCGGAAGGCCCGCCCTGAAACACGCATGCTCCGAAGCTACTTACTCCTCGGCAGCCACATGCTCTGCGTAAGCAGCGGCATCCATCAGCCCGTCCAGCTCACCGGCATCCTCCAGCTTCACCTTGAACATCCAGCCATCACCATACGGATCCTCATTGACCAGCTCCGGCTCGTCCTCAAGGTTCTCATTGACCGCAATCACCTCACCGGTCACCGGGCTGAACACATCCGAAGCCGACTTCACCGACTCGGCTACACCGGCTTCCTGGCCACCGTTAACCGTCACACCAACATCCGGCACACCGATGTACACCACATCGCCGAGCTGTTCCTGGGCAAAATCGGTAATACCTACGGTAGCGGTGCCATCGTCAGCAACCCGCACCCACTGGTGGGTCTCAATGTATTTCAGGTCTGAGGGAATATCACTCATGATTGTGCTTCCTGTTAAATTTTTCGCGCAGTTTAACGCAAGAGCCTAGCCCCAGCGAACCTCCCGAGCCAGGTTCATGAACGAATTCAGATAATCTACCTCACAATCCCGTTCACGAAGGCCCAGAAAGATCTGCTTCGGCAGCCCTTCCTCTCCCAGACGCACCGGAACCACCGGGAGCTTCTCAGCATACTCCGCCACCAGCCATTTCGGCAGCGCAGACACACCCCGCCCGGCGGCGACCATCTGCAACATGATGTCCGTCGTCTCGATGGTCTTGTGCCGCGCAGGGCTGGCATGAGCCGGCAGGAAGAAGCGGGTATAGATATCCAGCCGCTCCACCTCCACCGGATAGGTGATCAGGGTTTCCCGCTCCAGGTCCCCGGGCACGACAAACTCCCTGTTCGCCAACGGATGATCCCGGGAGACCACCAGAACCTGCTCGTAATCGAACACCGGCTCAAATACCAATCCGGGCCGATGCAGCGGGTCCGGGGTCACCAGCATATCGATGTCATGACCGAACAAGGCGCCGATCCCACCAAACTGGAATTTCTGTTTCACATCCACATCCACATCCGGCCAGCGCTCAAGATAAGGCCCAACCACCTTCAGCAACCACTGGTAACAGGGATGGCATTCCATGCCGATCCGGAGCGTCCCGCGCCTCCCACTGGCAAATTGACCGATAACTTCTTCCGCGTGTTCAAGCTGGGGAAGAAGGCGATTCGCCAGCGACAGCAGATACTCACCCGCTTGGGTCAGCCGTAACTGACGACCATCCCGCAGCCACAGAGGTGTGCCCAGATAACGCTCCAGCTTGCGAATGGCATGGCTGAGTGCCGACTGCGTGAGGTGCAGGGACTCTGCCGCCGCCGTCAGGGAGCCGTCGCGATCAACGGCACGGAGAATCTCGAGATGGTGTCGATCAATCATGGGCCAACACGCTATTTAGTGAATTTATTTCATGGAATGCTGAAATAATACCATTTTCATTCATGCCACAGCCCACCTAACCTGACTGACTCTTATCCAAAGCAAAAAAAATCAGACGTCAGGAGTACAAGATGGTTACCACTCACTCACTGGGCTACCCCCGTATTGGCGCCCAACGGGAGCTTAAATTCGCTCTGGAAGCCTACTGGCAAGGCCGGCTGACCGAGGAGGAGCTGGAGATTACCGCCAGTGACCTGCGACGCCGCCACTGGCAAGACCAACAGGCGCTGGATCTTGTGCCGGCAGGAGACTTTTCCCTGTACGACCAGGTACTGGACATGAGCGAAACCCTCGGACACCTCCCTGAACGGGCAGGCAAGCCGGGCGGTCACAGACTCGACCGGTATTTCCGGGCCGCACGGGGCCGCGGTGCCAATGACGATGGCTGCTGCGGCACCCAGGCCGGCGAAATGACCAAGTGGTTCGACACCAACTATCACTACATTGTCCCGGAGTTTCACCGGACCACGGAATTCAAGCTCGACAGCACCCGGATTCTGGCCCAGCTCGACGAGGCGCAGCAACAGGGTTTCCGAGCCAAACCGGTCATCATCGGCCCGGTCACCTATCTCTGTCTGGGCAAAGCCAAGGACGGAAGCGATCCCCTGGCACTACTCGAGCGACTCCTGCCCGTTTACGGTGAGTTGCTCGATCAACTCGCCGAGGCCGGTGCGGAATGGGTCCAGGTGGATGAGCCTGCCCTGGTCACCGAACTGGACGATCGCTGGCGCCACGCCTTCAGCCTTGCCTACCATCACCTCAAGGGCGCCCGCCCGAAACTCCTGCTGACCACCTATTTCGGCCAGCTGCGGGAGAACCTCCAGCTCGCCTGCGAATTGCCGGTGGCCGGGATGCATCTGGATGCCGTGGCGGCCCGACCTGAAGCGGACCGGCTGGCCGACTGGCTGGCGCCACACAAAGTGCTGTCGCTCGGGGTCATCAACGGCCGGAACATCTGGAAAACCGACCTCAATGCGACGCTGGACTGGCTGGAACCCCTGCATGCGCGACTCGGCAGCCGGCTCTGGCTGGCCCCGTCCTGCTCACTGCTGCATGTTCCTGTCGATCTGGAACGTGAAGACAAGCTCGATCCGGAAATTCGTCAGTGGCTTTGCTTTGCCCGCCAGAAACTCCGGGAGCTCGCCACCCTGGCCAAAGCCTTGAACCATGGCCGGGCCAGTGTCGCCCGGGAGCTCGAGGACAACCACATCGCCGTTCACTCTCGCAGGCGGTCGCCGCGAACCCACAACCCGGCAGTTCGCGAGGCGATTTCCCGAATTACGCCACAGCTTGGCCAGAGAAACAGCACTTTCGAGGCTCGCCACAAGCTCCAGAGCAGGGCCCTGCCTCTCCCCCGGTTTCCGACCACCACCATCGGCTCTTTCCCGCAAACCGGAGACATCCGGCAAGCCCGCCAACAATACCGGGCCGGGAAACTGGGCAAAGGAGATTACCTGACCCGGATCAAGCAGGAGATTGCCCACTGCATCCGTGAACAGGAGGTTCTGGGCCTGGACGTCCTGGTCCATGGTGAAGCCGAGCGGAACGACATGGTGGAGTATTTCGGGGAGCAACTGGATGGTTATTCCTTCAGCCGGTTTGGCTGGGTCCAGTCCTATGGCTCACGCTGCGTCAAACCACCCATCCTGTTCGGTGATATCACCCGACCAAAAGCCATGACCATAAACTGGCTCCGGTACGCCCAGTCGCTGACCGATAAGCCAGTGAAGGGCATGCTCACCGGACCGGTCACCATGCTCAACTGGTCTTTTGTCCGGGACGACCAGCCCCGGGCCGAGACCTGCTGGCAGCTGGCCCTGGCCATCCGCGAAGAGGTGCAGGACCTGGAGCGCGCCGGCACCCGGATCATCCAGATTGACGAAGCGGCGCTACGAGAAGGTCTGCCCCTGCGAAAATCCGACTGGCAGGACTATCTGGACTGGGCCATCGACGCCTTCCGGATTGCCGCCAACGGGGTCGATGACACAACCCAGATCCACACCCACATGTGCTATTCGGAGTTCAATGACATCATCCAGGCGATTGCCCGGATGGACGCCGATGTCATTACCATCGAGACTTCCCGTTCCGACATGGAGCTCCTCGATGCCTTCCAGGATTTCGAGTATCCCAACGATATCGGCCCCGGTGTCTACGACATTCATTCTCCCAACGTGCCGGAACAGGCGGAGATCATTGCCCTGATGGAGAAGGCAGCGGAGAGGATTCCAGCCGAACGGCTGTGGATAAACCCGGACTGCGGCCTGAAAACCCGGCAATGGCAGGAGGTGAGCCCGGCCTTACGGGCGATGGTCGCGGCAGCTAGGGAACTCAGACAGCGACTGGCGCAACCGGCCGAGAACGGCGAACTGGTAACTCAGTAGCCCGAGCTCTTCTGATCCAGCTCGAACTCGAAGGCCCTGGCGCGATGAACTTCGGTGCTGAAGTGACCGCCCGGCTCGAGCTCGAACCAACGGTAACCCGGCGCCAGCGGCTCCACGGAAAAGTCCCTGGCGCCGGAGGTGAACTGGATACAGGTGGAGGGTGTGGCAAGCAGCTGCACCCCGTTCCGGATTTCTGCGTGCTCCTGATGGACATGCCCCCAGAGCACGACCCGTACCTGGGGATGGCGGTCGATCACCGCCCAGAAGGCGTCACGATTGCGAAGTCCAATTTGCTCCATCCAGTCCGCCCCGATGTCCACCGGATGATGGTGCAGTGTGACCAGTGTCGGCACATCGGGATATTCGGAAAGCGCGCGTTCGAGAAACGCCAGCTCACTGTCCGCCAGCTCGCCATAAACCTTGCCATGGACGGAGGAATCCAGCAGCACGAAATGCCAGCCGCCCTGCAGGATTTGGCGGCGATCGGCCTGATACTCCGCCGCAACACGGCTGAGAACTCCGGAGTCATCGTGATTACCGGCCAGCCAGGCGGAGCCGCAGTGGAAGGAGGAAAGACTGTCACCGAAAACACGATACGCCTGTTCCGAGGCGTCCTGGGCCAGATCTCCGGTGGCCAGGATCAGGTCCGGCTGACCATGGGCCTGCAATACCTCATCGACCACGGCCGCGAGACTGTCCCGCGTATTTACGCCCAGCAATGCACCGTCCTCACGGGCCATCAGATGGGGGTCTGTTATCTGGAGCACCCGCAAGGGGCGGGCCTCGTCCGGTCTGGTCATGGCGAACCTGTTAAGACTGATGCAACCACTTGAAACAGGGACAAGTGTACGACGAACGCGTCAGAATGGGTCAACGGCAATTGCAACCGGAGTCACATTCCCGCCAGGCGCCGTCAACATATTGCTATTTTTGACAACTATGACACATCCACCGCGGGCCATCAGTCCACACCCTCGCCGGCTGGCCAGGCAGCGTACTCCATGGGCAAATGGCCAAAGCGCAGACAATAATCCAGCCAGTCAGCCAGGAAGCCATTCACCTGAACCTTCTCGTCAGGGTGATGCATGAAGCGGTTGGGATAATCATTGACCGGCGCAATCTGTCGGTCCCGGTAACAGCTGATCACCTCGGCCATGGCAGCGTCGTGATAGACGCGCACGGTCATCTGGGGATTGTTCAGCCAGCGACCGGAATTGTGGACCTGTTCCAGCAACAGGGTTTCGGTAAATCGGGCCGTCTGCAGAACCTTGATCCGGACCCGCCCCAGGTACTGGTTCTCCCGGTGCAACTCGAACTCGCACACCGGCTTGCCATCGGCTTCCAACTGACGCAACTTGCTCAGGCGCTGGTAATTGCCGTCGCACAGGGCGCCGAGCTGCCGGAGATCCGGCACGTAGCGCTTGGGTTTCATGGTCCACTCGGTCATCACTGCTTTCCTTCACGGAGTCTTGAACGGTTCAGTTCAAGCCATTGAAGCGCGATGATAGCGGCAGCGTTGTTGATCCGGCCATCGTGGATCATGGCTATGGCTTCGTCCGCAGACACCACGTGGGCCCGGATATCTTCGTGCTCGTGTTCCACGCCGTACAGGCCGCCAGCATCTTCGGTGCTGATATGGCCACAGTACAGGTGAATCATTTCAGTGCTGCCGCCCGGAGACACCAGGTAATCGCAGATCTTGTCGAGCCGGCTGAAGGTGAGCCCGGCCTCTTCCTGGCCTTCCCGCTGGGCCACTTCTTCGGGGGTTTCACCGTCTTCGTTCATTCCGGCCACGAGCTCGAGCAGCCATGGGGACTGGCTGCGCCCGAGGGCACCGAGGCGGAACTGTTCGAGCAGGACGACTTCGTCCCGGTCGCAGTCGTAGGGCAGCACGCAGGTGGCGTCACCCCTTATGAAGAGTTCCCGGGTAAAGACCGGCATGTCACGGCCGTCAAAACGCGGGTGGGTCAGCCAGAGCTTGTCCATGCGGAAGAAGCCCTGGAAGACGGTTTCGCGTTTTTCGACTTTGACGTCGCTGTCTTTGAACTGGAACGGTTCGGTCATCGTTCACCCCGGTTGGTAATCGACTTTGAACGATAGCCGGTTGTTGGGGCTTCCTGCAAGCTCACGATCTGGCCTTTCGGCTCCTGACCTAGCCTGATAGTTGCGGGGCTGGGTGAATCGGGAAGGGCCTCCCAAAACACGCTCCTTGCGGCACGTCCATGTGACGCTTGAGCTCCGCCATCCATGGCTCCGCACAGTTTTGGGAGGCCCTTCCCGATTCACCCGATCTGACACCCTGCAAATCGCAAGTCGAGTACCTGCCACTTAGATAACATGGACATATCGCTTCTGATTTCCCGGTTTCTTCTAGCGAATTCCCTGAAACCTGATAGAGCTCGGTGGGTGGCCCGGTTCAGGACTGTGCGGAGCCAGGGATGGCGGAGCCCAAGCGCCCCAGGGATGGGCCGTCAGGAGCGTGTCCTGAACCGGGCCACCCACCGGGCTCCACCCTCGAAGTCACAGTCCTGCGAACCAGAGCACCACGCTATCAGACCTTGTCGTAAAGCTTCCCGCCAGACTCCACAAACTCACGGGACTTCTCCTGCATCCCGGCGTCGATCGCAGAAACCTCGTCCAACCCGTTTTCTGCCGCGTAATCCCGGACTTCCTGGGAGATCTTCATGGAACAGAACTTGGGACCACACATGGAACAGAAGTGAGCCACCTTGGCGGAGTCCTTGGGAAGGGTTTCGTCGTGGTAGGCCCGGGCGGTGTCCGGGTCCAGGCCGAGGTTGAACTGATCCTCCCAGCGGAACTCGAAACGCGCCTTGGATAAGGCATTGTCACGGATCTGAGCACCCGGATGGCCTTTGGCCAGGTCCGCGGCGTGGGCGGCGATCCTGTAAGTGATGATGCCGGTCTTCACGTCGTCCTTATTGGGCAGGCCCAGGTGCTCTTTCGGGGTCACATAGCAGAGCATGGCACAGCCGTACCATCCGATCATGGCAGCACCAATGCCCGAGGTGATGTGGTCGTAGCCCGGAGCGATGTCCGTGATCAGCGGGCCGAGGGTGTAGAACGGGGCTTCGTCGCAGCATTCCAGTTGCTTGTCCATGTTCTCCTTCACCAGGTGCATGGGCACGTGGCCGGGACCCTCGATCATGCACTGGACATCGTGCTTCCAGGCGATTTTGGTGAGTTCACCCAGGGTTCCCAGTTCGCCGAACTGGGCGGCGTCGTTGGCGTCAGCTATTGAGCCGGGACGCAAGCCGTCGCCGAGACTGAAGGAAACATCGTATGCCTTCATGATTTCGCAGATGTCCTCGAAGTGCTCGTACAGGAAACTTTCCTTGTGATGGGCCAGGCACCATTTGGCCATGATGGAACCACCGCGGGAGACTATACCGGTCACGCGATTGGCGGTGAGCGGGACGTGATGCAGGCGCACGCCGGCGTGGATGGTGAAGTAGTCCACGCCCTGCTCGGCCTGTTCGATCAGGGTGTCCCGGAAAATTTCCCAGGTCAGGTCTTCGGCCACGCCGCCGACTTTTTCCAGGGCCTGGTAGATGGGCACGGTGCCGATGGGGACCGGGGAATTGCGGATGATCCATTCCCGGGTTTCGTGGATGTTCTTGCCGGTGGACAGGTCCATGATGGTGTCAGCGCCCCAGCGGATGCCCCAGGTCAGCTTTTCCACTTCTTCCTCAATTGAGGAGGTGACCGCCGAGTTACCAATGTTGCCGTTGATCTTCACCAGGAAGTTGCGGCCGATGATCATGGGCTCGATTTCCGGGTGGTTGATGTTGGCTGGGATGATGGCACGGCCGCGGGCCACTTCGTCACGAACGAATTCCGGGGTAATTTCCGGCGGGAGGTTGGCACCGAAGGACTGGCCGGGATGTTGCTGGTCCAGCAGGCCATGTTCCCGGGCCTCCTGGAGTTTCATGTTTTCCCGAATCGCAATGTATTCCATTTCCGGCGTAATGATGCCCTGGCGGGCATAGTGCATCTGCGAGACGTTCTTGCCCGGCTTTGCCCGCAAAGGCTTGCGCTCATCCATGAACCGGAGCGGGTCCAGCTGCGGGTCTTTCATACGCCGGCGGGTAAATTCGGAGGTGTAGCCGTCCAGCTGTTCGACGTCGCCCCGTTCGGCGATCCAGCCGGCACGGATTGGCATCAGGCCTTTGCGCAGGTCGATGTTTGCTTCGGGGTCGGTATACGGGCCGGAGGTGTCGTAAACGACCACCGGCGGGTTTTTCTCACCGCCCATTTCGGTGGGCGTATCCTCCACAGTAATTTCCCGCATGGGCACCCGGAGATCGGATCGGCTACCCTGCACGTAGATTTTTCGTGAGCTTGGTAACGGTTTGATTGCGGCGGAATCAACTCTGGCGGAATCGCTGAGGTAGGATGGCAGATCGGTCATCATTCGCTCCCGGTAGATGGACTGGGGTTTCGGGTCGCGTATGACGGAGCCTGCATGGGCAGTCGGAGCCACTCGGGCCGGACTGCTTTTGGGTCATCTGGTCTTAATCCCTACGCCGGTATTATCCGGATCAGGTCGCGGGTTCTGCGATGCAATCTCAGCCGGCCACCCAGGAATCAGGTAAGCCAGCACCCCGTCAAGACGCGAGTAAAAATTCGGTTCAGCACACAATTTGTGTGACGTTTGCAAGTGTAGAGGCCAGGGGAAATATTGTCCATAATGGCCAACCATAAGCCCGCCGGATGCGCAACCTGCTGCTTGAAAGCACTGTGCGGCCGGTTACCAGGCGTCCCGGACTGACGCCCATGTGCACAGGTATTCAGGAGAAAGAATGAAAAAACGACTGCTTTCCGGACTGATTGGCGTGATGGCCGCCCAACCGGCCCTTGCCCTTGACCTGATCGAGACCTACGAACAAGCCCTCTCCTACGACTCCGGCATCGCCGCCGCCCAGGCCAGTTTCGAGGCCCAGCAGGCCGCGAGTGACGTCAGCAAGAGTGCACTGTTGCCGCGAATCGGCGCCTTTGGTGAGGCCAACCATACAGACCTTGACGGTGAGATTCAGGACGAAAGCTACAAGTCCACCAGCTACGGCGTCCAGCTGACCCAGCCACTGTTCCGGGCCGACTCCTGGTTCCAGTATGACGCCAGCCAGTTCCAGACCGAATCCGCCCGGGCCCAGTACAATCTGGCCCAGCAGCAGCTGATCCTGAATGTCGCCACTGCCTATTTCAATGTGCTCCGGGCCCAGGACACCGTGACTACTGCTTTGGCCACCGAAGCCGCGATCCAGCGTCAGTACGAGCAGGCCCAGGAGCGCTTTGATGTTGGCCTGATTGCGATTACCGAGGTGTATGAGGCCCGCGCCAGCTATGACGATGCCAAGAGTCAGCGGATTGCCGCAGAAAACCAGCTCAATGTTGCCAAGGAACAACTGGCCCGGCTGACCGGGGAATACCCGGAGGATCTGGAGAACCTGCGCCGGAACTTCCCGCTTGGCCGTCCAGAACCGATGGATCCCTCGGCCTGGGAAACCACGGCCCTGGAACAGAACTGGTCGATTCAGTCCGCGCTCTACGATCTCAACGCCAGCGAGGCCAACCTGAAGGTCGCCAAATCGGGCCACTACCCGACACTGGATCTGACTGCATCCTACGGTGACAACGAGATTGACGGCGGCAGCCCCAACCAGTTTGAGGGTACTCAGGGCGTCATCGGCCTGGAACTGAACGTCCCCCTGTACACCGGCGGCGGTACCCAGGCCGGTGTTCGCCAACAGCGTTCACTGGTGACGGTATCCGAGCAGCAACTCAACACCGTTCGCAGGGATGTCCGGGTAAACACCCGCAGCCTGTTCCTGACCGTGAACAATAATGTTGAGACCGCTTCGGCACTCGCACAGACCATTATTTCCCGCCGCAGCGCACTGGATGCGACCCGTGCCGGTTATGAAGTGGGTACCCGTAATATCGTGGAAGTGCTGGATGCGGAACGGGCCTATTACGTGGCACTGCGTGACTACGCCAATGCCCGGTATGACTACGTGATCAACACGCTTCAGCTGAAACAGGCCGCCGGCACTTTGAGCCCACAGGATCTGGTGGACCTGAACAACTGGCTGAGCGAGACGGCGCCGGGCATCGAAGCCCTGGCCAACGAGGAACAAACCCTGGACGATCCGACCCGTTAAAGGGCCGTCCCGTGCTGGCGGGCAGCAAAGCTGCCCGCCCCTCTCCTCAGACCCGCTCGATAATCCCCTCGACCACTTTCTCCAGCGCCCCCCGGTTCTTGTTCACCACGGACAATGCGCGGCGGCCGATCGCCTCCCGCTCTGCTGGGTGACTGAACAGGGAAATCAGGAAGGTCGCCAGCTCTTCGGCGTTGGCCACGATCTTTACGCCGGTATCATCCAGCAGGCGCTGATAGATGGTTTCGAAATTGAAAACGTGGGGGCCGGAAAACACCGGGATTCCCCAACCCGCAGGCTCCAGGGGATTGTGCCCCCCGCGCTCGATCAGCGAACCACCGACAAAGGCGATGTCGCTGGCGCCATAGAGCATCATCAGCTCACCCATGGTGTCACCGAGGTAAACCTGGGCATCAGCCGGATCCTCGCCGAGGGAACGCCTGGCAACGGTCAGTCCCCTGGACATGACCTTGTTAGCCACCGAATCGAATCGTTCCGGGTGCCTTGGCACCAGGATCAGGAGCGCATCGGGATGGGCGGCCAACAATTCCTGGTGGGCGGTCAGTAGCTGGGCGTCCTCGCCACCGTGGGTACTGCCGGCAATCCACACTGGTCGCCCCGCCAGCCGCGTACGCAGATCCCGGGCGGCCTGTCGGACGTCCGGTGGTATATCCACGTCAAACTTGACGCTTCCGGTGACTTCCACCTTGTCCGGGACTACCCCGATACGCCGGAAACGCTCGGCATCTTTCTCGGCCTGCGCTGCCACCCAGCTGATACTCTGCATGATCGGTAGCGCCAGACTCCGGATCCGTTCGTAGCCGCGGGCAGAACGTTCCGATAACCGGGCATTGATCAGGAAGACCGGCACCCCACGGGCCCGGCTCTGGCGTATCATGTTCGGCCAGATCTCGGTTTCCATGATGACCAGAATCCGGGGACGGGTGCGATTTAGAAAACGGCGGATGGAACCAGGCGTATCGTAGGGTGCATAGGCATAACGAACCCGGTTACCGAACATTTTGCGGGCCTGAGCCAGGCCGGTATCGGTCATGGCGGTCATCAGGATGGTGATCTGCGGGTCCCGCGCCAGCAGGCGCCGCACCATGGGGGCCGCCGCAATGGTTTCGCCGACTGACACGGCATGGACCCAGACCACCGGCCCCGGAAGCCGGGGAGCCAGCCCGACGCGATGGCCAATATCCAGGCGCAGGGCGGGAGCCTTTCGGCCTTGCCACCACAGCCTCAGCAGGATGAACGGCAGAATCAGACGGATGAGCTGGGAATAGAGAAATTGGAACACGCAGGACTCCCGGCAAAACAGTGCGTTATCATAGCGCAAAAATCGTGAAGGGGCCGCATGGTGCCCCCGGATTCACTCATTGTCGATGCAAGGTTCCCTGTTTTGAAGAAGAAGTACCGCAAATTGCCGCGCAACACGGACTACTCGGCCTACCGGCATCCACGCTGGTGGCCGACCTGGCTGGGTATCGGCTTCATGTGGCTGGTGGCCCAACTGCCGATTCGTCTGCAGTGGGGGCTGGGCAAGCTGGCCGGACTGCTGGCGTGGAAACTGGCGCGCAGCCGCCGTCACATCACCGAAGTGAATATCCGGCTATGCTTTCCCGAACTGACCGAACAGCAGCAGGCGGCGCTGGTGCGAAAAGCCTTCATCGCCAACGGCATCGGGCTGCTGGAGCTGGGCATTGCCTGGTTCCGGGACCCGGCAAAGCTCACCGGAATCACCCGCATCCACGGCATCGAGCATTTCGAAAAGGCCCTGGAGGCCGGTCACGGTGTATTGCTGCTGGGCGGTCATTACAGCACCCTGGACCTGGGAGGCAGCCTGGTGACTGAATACATCGAAGCCGATGTCATGCAGCGGGATCACAACAATCCGCTGATGAATGCGGTCATGACCCGCGCCCGGGGCCGGCGTTACGGTAACGTCCTTGGGGCCAAGGACCTTCGCGGCCTGTTCCGCAGCCTGAAGAAAAACCGCGCGGTATGGTACGCCACCGATCAGGATTACGGGCGCAAGGATATCGTGTTCGCGCCGTTTTTCGGCATTCCCGCCGGCACCATTACCGCCACCTCACGGATTGCCGAGCGCAGCCAATGCAAGATCGTGCCGTTCAGTCACTTCCGGCGGGATGACAAACCGGGCTATGACATTTACTTCCATCCGGCACTGGAGGACTTTCCCAGTGGGGACGACCTTGAGGATGCCACCCGCATCAACCGGATCATCGAACAGGAGATCCGCAAAGCCCCAGACCAGTACCTCTGGATGCACCGGCGCTTCAAGACCAGGCCGAAACCCGACGACCCTGGTTTTTACCGGCGCAAGAAAAAGTAGGAGCTGCCCTTGAGCCTGGAGCCAGAGAAGGATGCGCCAGTGATCTGGCTGGTGACCGACGGCAAACCCGGCCACCGGAACCAGTTGAGAGGCCTGGGTAACCGCCTGCGCGCCCATACGGGGGCAAGCTTGTATTGGCTGGATGCAACCGACTACCAGGTGTCATTGTGGCGCGCCCTGCTAGGAGCGGCACCGACCCTGCCAACCGACCTGCCCCACCCCGATCTGATCGTGGCCGCCGGCACCGGCACCCACCGGTTGTTGCTCTCACTCCGACGCCTTGGCAAAGCCCGAACCCTGGTGGTCATGAAGCCGGCCTTCCCGCTGTCCTGGGTGGACGGCGCCATCATTCCCGCCCATGACGAGGTAAAAGCCTCCGCCAATGTTTTCGTCACCGAAGGCGTAATGAACACCATCACTCCGCTGGCAAAGCTGACCGACAACCGCCAGGCTCTGGTTCTGGTCGGTGGTCCCTCCCCCCACTTTGACTGGGACGACGATGCCGTTCTCGCCCAGATCAATGACCTGGTGGCCCGCTACCCGGACTGGCGCTGGACCATCAGCGATTCGCGGCGCACGCCGCAGGCAATGCGAGAGCGCCTCTCGAATCTTGCCGGCCCCCGGATCACCGTGGTGAGCTGGGAAGCCACCCACGAGAACTGGCTCAGACATCAGCTTTCAGCTTCCAAGGCGACCTGGACAACGCCGGACAGCATGTCGATGGTGTGCGAGGCCGCCACTTCCGGTGTGCCTACAGGCCTGCTGGACCTGCCCGCCAGACCGGGCAGCCGGGTGGCAAATGGCGTCAACCGCCTGGCCGAGGCCGGAATCGTCGCCCACTGGAGCGATCACCGCAGCGTCATGGCCCGGCAAACGGTAGCCAGCAGGCAACTCTGGGAGGCCGACCGCGTGGCCAAATGGGTTCTAGAACGGTTCCTCCAGAGCAAACGAACATCGAAACAAGGAAACACAATGTGAGGATTCTTCAGGCACTGCCAGCCCTGTACAGCGGCGGCGTGGAACGAGGCACCGTAGATCTCGCCGCCGAACTGGTTCGCCGCGGGCACGAATCCTACGTGGTTTCCAACGGCGGCCCCATGGCGGAACAGGTGCGGGGGCACGGCTCCACCCATATCCACATGCCAATCCATCGCAAATCCCTGGCTTCCTTCGGACAGATCCTGCCCATGCGCAAGCTGATACAGGACCTGAAGCCGGACATCATCCACGTGCGCTCCCGTATGCCCGCCTGGATCATCCACCTGGCCCTGAAAAGCCTGCCGGCAGAAGATCGACCTGCGGTCGTCTCCACTTTCCATGGCATGTACTCGGTGAACCCCTACAGCGCCATCATGACCAGGGCCGATCACGTGATCGCCGTGTCGAACTGTGTGCGGGATTACGTGCTGAAGAATTTCAACGTCCCGAAAGAGAAACTCACCGTCATCCAGCGTGGCGTAAACGTGGAGGCCTTCCACAACCGGGCCCTCAGCCAGCAATGGCTGGATCACTTTTTATCCCGCTACCCCCAGCTGGCCGGCAAGAAAATCATCATGATGCCCGGCCGAATTTCCCGCTGGAAAGGCCAGCTGGACTTCCTCGCCATGATGAACCAGCTGATCCGCCTGCGCCCGGACTGCCATGGCATCATTGCCGGCGGTGCGGAACCGGGCAAGGAGCGCTTCCTCGAGGAACTCGAACGGGAACGCAGTCGCCTGAGCCTGACCGACAAGGTAACCTTCCTGGGCCAGCGCAACGACATGAACAGCCTGTATCTGTTCGCCGATGTGGTCTGCCACATGTCCACCAAGCCTGAACCCTTCGGCCGGACGGTTACCGAAGCCTTGGCGTCGGGCACCCCCGTCGTTGCCTACAATCGCGGTGGCGCGGCAGAGACTCTCCAGGCCTGTTTCCGGGAGGGGCTGGCACCTCCGGACGACACAGGGGCCTTTGCTGGGACCGTTCAGAAAATTCTTGATGAGCCGGAGCATGAGATCGTGATTCCGGACCGGTTCCGATTAGAAGCGCAGACGGAGGCGACTCTCGAGGTCTATCGCAACGTTCTGGAACAGCGCCATCGGCCATGATTATTGCCATGATACTGGGCACCCCGGGAACCGGATGGGGTGGTATGGAAAAGCATACCGCCGATCTCGCTGGCGCCCTTGCGATGCTTGGCCACGAAGTGCACGTTCTCGCCCATCCATCCTATCGGCAGCAATTTGGCGAACGGATCCTGTTTCATCCCTGTCCGATGCAACTGGGCAGGCGGAATCCCTGGCTCAGTTTCCGGATGCGACGGATAGTCAGCGCCCTGCATCCGGATGTGGTCCACGCCCAGGGAAGCAAGGCGGCCACTATCGTGAGTCGTTTGCGACTGCCGCCCGGATGCCGGAAAATTGGAACAGTTCATGGCAGCAAGTCGACCGAGAGGCCTTTCCTGCAATTGGACAAGGTGATCGCGGTGAGCACACCGGTGTATGACAGCCTTACCCACCCCCGAAAATTCCGGATTTTCAACGGTATCGATGTGCAGCAAAGCGACAAAACCGTGTTGCGGGCAGATGAATACCCCCTGTCCTCCGCCGTTAATGTAATAGCTGCCGGCCGGCTCGAGCCGGTCAAGGGCTTCCGGCAGCTCATCTCGGCTTGGCCCGGAGTGCTGGCACAGTTTCCGTCAGCGCATCTGACCATCTTTGGTGATGGCAGCGAGAAAGCCGGGCTGCTGGAGCAGGCGAAGCAACTGGGTTGCAGCGAATCCATTACCCTGGCTGGCTATCTGAACAACCTGATGCCGGTTCTGGAGCGGGCAGATCTCCTGGTGATCAGCTCCGAGCGGGAGGGATTCCCCTACATCCTTGTCGAAGCCCTGATGGCGCAATGCCCCGTTGTATCAACCCCTGTGGCTGGTTGTGTTGAAATCCTCCCCAACGACGCCATCGCCCGGGACCACTCCGTCACCGCGTTGTCGTCCCTGATCACCGCAGCCTTGGCCGCTCCGGGGGATCTCAGAAGCCTGGAGCAACCAGCTTTTGACTACGCCCGGGCGCACCTGACCCTGGAAGCCATGGCCAACGCCACACTGGAGGTCTACGCCGATCAGACCTCCGACGACTGAGCATCGGATTTGCCCACCGCTTCCAGCTCCTCAAGCATCTGTATCTCCTTCGCTTTCGCCAGGCGCATGAAATTGCGGTTGGCAGCGGTAATTGACACGCTGAGACCAAACCAGCCGTTGAGAACCTGGCGATGGATCAAGTAATACTTGAGGAACTTGAGGGGAAACTCCACGAACAATCGACCTGAAGAAATCTTTCGGCCCCTGGCGGCCATATGCCTGGCCTGCTCGGAAGACAGCTGGCAGTACTTGCGCTCCATCTGTTCCAGGGAAATGAGAGTACGGTGGAGGACATCGCCTTTCAGGTCGATCACTTTGCCCGACAACACTCTCGGACGGTCGTCATTGCTATCCTTTTCCGCGTGTATTGCTGCCCTGGAACGGTTGTAGAGGCGCAGTATCTTCTTGGTCTTGTCATGACGAAACGGGTGCCCAGGGTAGGGTTGGGACAGCACCCAGCGCATCCGATAACCTGCGACATCCTCAGGCAACGGGGCGGAAAACAAAGCCTTGATATTGGCTACCAGTTGCCCGGAGAGCACCTCGTCCGCATCAAGGTCCAGCACCCATTCATTTCGGCATAAACTGGCCGCGTAGGCCTTCTGGCTCGCAAAGCCTTCCCAGGGCCGATGCACAACCCTCGCGCCAAACGACCGGGCAATAGCTACCGTGTTATCAGTGCTTCCCGAATCCACCACAATGACCTCATCGGCCCAATCATGAACCCGCTCGAGGGACTCCGGTAGCCTTTTCTCCTCGTTTTGGGTGATGTAGTAGACAGATAACGGTAATTTCATAGCTTAAACCGCCTAAACCTTAACAGTAGAATGTTCGCTGGCCTGCCGAAACAAAGCGCCTGTGATAGAATCCGTGGCCACAAATTCTGAGTGATGCTGGACCAACCCAATCCCCGGAGCAAATCCATGATACACCCCGTCATTATGGCCGGCGGCACCGGCTCCCGTCTCTGGCCGCTGTCAAGACAGCTGAACCCGAAGCAGTTCCTGAAACTGACGGACGAGCGGCTATCCATGCTGCAAATGACGGTCGCCAGACTAGACGGAATGGCCGCAGCGGACCCCCTGTTGATCTGTAACGAAGAACATCGGTTTCTCGCCGCAGAACAGATGCGTCAGTCCGGTTTTGACGATGCGCGCATCATTCTGGAACCCTGCGGCCGAAACACCGCACCCGCCATTGCTCTGGCGGCTCTCCAGATGGTCAACGAGCTCGGTGATGATGACGAAGACCCTCTGATGCTGGTTTTGGCGGCAGACCACCTGATTCAGGATGTGGCCGCGTTCCAGGCAGGCATTTCCCGGGCCATTCCCCTGGCGCAACAGGGCAGCCTGGTGACCTTCGGGATTGTACCGGGGCACCCGGAGACCGGATACGGCTACATCCACCGCGGTTCGGAACTGGCTCCGGGATGCTTCGCGGTAGACAGCTTCGTGGAAAAGCCCGACCTGGATACCGCCCGGACATACCTCGCTTCCGGAGACTATCTCTGGAACAGCGGAATGTTCCTGTTTGGTGCCCGACGCTATCTCAAGGAGCTGGAGAAACACCGGCCGGACATCCTCGCAATTTGCCGGGCGGCCGTTGACGATGCAAGTCAGGACCTCCATTTCACCCGCATCAATGCCAGTGTATTCGCCGACTGTCCCGAAGAGTCCATTGACTATGCCGTGATGGAAAAGACCAGCGATGCGGCCGTAGTATCCCTCGATGCCGGCTGGAGTGATATCGGCTCATGGTCAGCCCTGTGGGAAGTCAGCGAGAAGGACGAGCGTGGCAACAGCTTCAGTGGTGATGTGATCGCCCATGAGACCAGCAACACCCTGGTGCGGGCAGACAGTCGCCTGGTCGCCACGGTTGGCGTGGAAGACCTGGTGATCATTGAAACCAAGGACGCGTTGCTGGTTGCCCACAAGGACAAGGTTCAGGACGTGAAAAAGGTTGTGGAGACCATCCGCAACGACGGTCGCCACGAACATATGAATCACCGGGAAGTGTATCGTCCCTGGGGGGTTTACGATTCTATCGACAGTGGCAAGCGCTACCAGGTGAAGCGGATCACCGTAAAGCCCGGAGCCAAGCTGTCGGTCCAGATGCATCATCACCGCGCCGAGCACTGGATTGTCGTCAGTGGGACTGCCCAGGTCACCAACGGCGAGAAAACCTACCTGGTCACCGAAAACCAGTCCACCTACATTCCAGTCGGCCAGGTACACTCCCTGGAGAACCCGGGCGTGATCGATCTTGAATTGATCGAGGTTCAGTCCGGTTCTTACCTGGGTGAGGACGACATTGTCCGGTTCGAGGACCTGTACGGCAGAACATGAGCAAGCTGAAGTATTTTCTCATTGCCGGCCTGCTTCGCATCGCGGGCTCAATGCCATTGGGGCTTGCCCAATGGCTCGGAAAGCTCATTGGCCTGATTGCCTGGGCCCTCCCGACCAAATCCCGGAAGGTGACTGACACCAACATCGCCATTTGCCTGCCCGAACTCCCAGCCGACGAACAACATCGGCTCTCGAGGGATTCGATGGCGCATACGGGCATGACGTTGATGGAAATCCCGCTGATGTGGGAATGGCCGGTGGAGAAGTGCCTGGGCCTGATCAAGGAAACCCGCGGACTCGAACTCGTGGACGAGGCCCTGGCTTCCGGGAAGGGCCTGATATTGCTTGCCCCACACCTGGGGAACTGGGAACTGGCCGGGCTGTTCTTCTCCTCACGCTACAAGATGGCAGCTCTTTACAGCCCCCCTCACCTGCCGGAATTCGAAGATTACATGATCCGGGTACGGGGTAGACTGGGCTCGGAACTGGTGCGCGGTGATCGGCGCGGCCTGACCCGACTGATGGCCATTCTCAAACAGGGTGGCGTGGCCGGCATCCTCCCGGATCAATCGCCCAGAGGTAAAACCAACGCCTTTGCCCCGTTTTTCGGCATGGAGGTGAAAACCATGACCCTGGTGAGCAAACTGATCCAGAAAACCGGCGCACAGGCGCTTGTGACCTACGCCGAACGGTTGCCGGACGGGAAGGGCTTCCGCATTCTGGTGACCGAAGCCGAGTCCGGCATGGGCGATGCCGACGCCGTTTTGGCGGCAACCGCACTGAATCAATCGGTTGAAAAAGTGGTGCGGATGTCTCCAGAGCAATACCAATGGGAATACAAACGACTGCGGCATCGCCCCCCCGGTGAAACGAATCCCTACAACCCGGACCGGGTTTGCTGAGCCACACTCCTGCAAGCTCACCAGATGTAACAAGGACTGATGGAAGCCCAGATGACACGTCTACCCCAATTCCTCCTGCCCGCATTACTCATGACAGGTCTGGGCGGTGCCCTCGTTTCCTCCAGCATCCTGGCCGGCGCCACGGCACTGCTGGCCATTGCCGGGATCACTCTGACGATCCGGAAATCCCTGCACCGGTCCGGCTGGGAGGTCCCAAAGGAGTTGAGGCTGCTCCATTTCGCCTTCTGGTTTTTTGTATTGGTAAGTTTCTGTTCCTGGACGCTCGAAGGCTTCAGCTACGAGGGCGGGAAAAACCTCGGCACCCATGCCCGCCTTATCCTTTTCTGGCCATTGGTCGTGGCACTCACCTTTGTCGGGATCAAGGCGAGGGGCACCTTTGTGGCGCTGTCCCTGGTATCCATCTCGGTGATCGCCATGTTCCTCCTTGCCCTGGCGGACCGCAATGGCGCCATTGAAAAACTGTTGAGCATCCGTTTCGGCGCGGGCATCAATCCGATCAGCTTCGGCAATCTTGCGTTGCTGGGCGGCATGCTTACCCTGACGGGTGGCTTCTTCTTCGCCCGCAGCAAGCGCCTTGTGCCGGCCACCCTGCTCTTTGTGCTGGGCCTGAGCGCCGTGGTCATCTCGATGCTTTCGGAAACGCGCAGCAACCTGGTCGCCCTGCCCTTCCTCTCGCTACTACTGCTGCCGCTGGTCGGCAAAAAGTGGCGCATTGGCGGCGCTGTGATTATTGCAGTGCTGGTAGTCGCTACGGCGGTCAGCAGTGACAGGCTATCCCGCTCTTTTGATCAACTTTTGGGCGGAGGGAAACTGGATAATTCTATGGAGATCCGGTTCGAGGTCTGGGAACTGGCCTGGAACATGTTCCTGGAAGAGCCCTTCACCGGCGCCGGCATGGGAGGCTACACCCAGGGAGCGGAAGCTGCCGTGGCAGCGGGCGAGGCGAGTCACAGAGTCGGCGCATGTTGCACCGGCCACGCGCACAATGACTTGCTGAACAATGCCGCCATGAGTGGAATACCGGGGGTACTGAGCTGGGCATTCCTGATTTTCATCCCGCTGGCAATCTTTGCCCGCAACCTGTTCAGCAAACACGCTCCCACAGCGCACATTGCCGTTGCAGGTACCATGGTACCGACCGGCTACCTGATGTTCGGGCTCACGGAAGCCACGTTTGACCGGAGCCTGTTCCTGACCTTCTACCTGCTGGCAACAGCCGGCCTGGCTTCAGCTCTGTTCACTGAGCTTCGCGCTTCCTATCACCGTGAACGTCGCGTCAAGGTCTCTGCCACCGTCATCACGATGAACGAGGAAGACCACATTGCCGACTGCCTGCAGTCGGCCCGCCTGGTGGCTGATGAGATCATTGTTCTTGACAGTGGCAGCAGTGACCGGACAGCGGAAATTGCCAGACAGTACGCCGATATTGTCGAAGTTACCGACTGGCCCGGTTTCGGAATCCAGAAGCAGCGGGCACTGGAGAAGGCAACCGGAGACTGGGTACTTTCCCTGGATGCGGACGAGCGGATCACGCCCGAGCTTGCCCGGGAGATCAACCATCATCTCGCCGATCCCGATGCGGACGCCTACAAACTGCCCTGGGCCGTAACCATCTATGGCAAACGCCTGGATTTCGGGCGCAGCGGGCGAGCACCTTTGCGCCTGTTTCGTCGCGAGGGAGTGCGTTTCTCCGATGCCCTCGTTCACGAACGAATCCTGATTCCGGAAGGTCGTAAAATCAAAACACTGAGAGGACGGTTGACCCATTACACCCACCGGGACTTTGGCCACTCTCTGGAGAAAAGCGCGAAATACGCCTGGCTCGGTTCACTGGAAAAGCATCGAAGAGGAAAGAAAACGCGGACCATGATCTATCCCACCTTGCGTGGGCTTATGACATTTATCCAGGTCTATTTCATCCGGTTCGGCTTTCTGGATGGTGCTGTCGGCTACCTGACGGCGGTCACCTATGCCCAGGTGACCTTCAACAAATATGCAGGGTTGTGGACATTAGGTCGCCCGGCGCAAGACAACCGGAACACCGAATAGCGACTGCGAAAACCAACCCCGGCATCAGAGCCGGGTTGTCTCTACCCCTATGCCCCGAAACATGCTCTGGATCTCACTGTAAAACGGGAGTTTTGCCGCAAGAACCGCATCATCGATCTGATAGACGGAGAGCTCCGGAAAAATCTTCTTTAGCGTAAACAGGGCTGTCGAAGTGAAACTGTAGAAGGCTATGTATGGCTCCCGGGACAGCGACACCTCAACTTCAATGGGCCAACGAGGAGAAGATCTCAGCTCAACAGGAAATTCCGCCAAAGTTTGTTCCAGCTCCCGGCGCCGCTCTTTACGGTGCATAAAATAGACAATCCGCGCATCCGGGTGCCGTTCGACCACATGAGCCAGCTGAGATCGCATTTGCTTTAAACGGTCTTGCCCCCCGAACGGCTGACCAATAAATCCCACGAGAGGAATTCCCTCCTTTCCCTCCGTTCGCGGCGGAAAGATTTGACGAAATACCGGGAAATCGTGAGTCTCAACATCCACTTTAGTGGAGCTCTCCAGAGGAAAACAGGTGAAGAAACTTACCCTGTCAGGAATAATGCCCTGCAGATCAACTCCAAGCCTTGCCAGTAGCCTCCGCTTGCCCTCGGTGATCCTAGAGGCGAGCCCCTCACTATGAATTGCATGGTAGTACCTGACCGTTGCAAGGCCATCGTCAACGAAGATCAGTTGCTTCCAGGCCAACCCCAGGTAAAAAGCTTCGTGAATCCAGCTGGACTTATTCCCGATGAACAGTCGATCGATCCGGTGGCCTGACAGTCTCCGGAAAGCAGATCTCAGGCGCAGATAAAAAGTACTTTTCTTCAGATAGATTGTCTGGATATCGCTGAGGCGCAACCTGTCCAGCAGGAACGCCATCTGGTTTTCGGTGACCTTGTTGTCAGGCCTGGCGATAATCAACAGGCAGGATGAGGCCTCACATTCATATCGGGCACGGGCTTCAGCACAACTGATAAGCTGCAACGGTGTGCTGGCAACGAAAACGTTCAGATTCATTCACTCCTTCGCATTTTTTTCAATTCCTTCGTCAACCGTCGCCTGACCTTGAGCTTTCGAACCAGATTCATCGGCTTTCGTTCCAACCCTGACTGCTGGTGCACGAGGAAATCCTCGACCGCATCCAATACACGAGAACTGGACCTGCCATCCCGGTAACTGTGCAGTTCCTCACAGAGCGAGCGAGTTGCCGCCATCAGATCTTCCGGATACGTCAGCGCCTTTTCCAGTGCCGTTTCAACATCGTCTACCCGGTCCACGTCGATCAGGTAGGGGCCAGGCATTTTGGTCCTGAACGTCACTACGGGGCGGTCGAGGAACATGAATTCGAACATGATGGAAGACGTATCACAAAGCATGACATCCGCCTCTGGCAGTATCGGCAGCAGATCTTCATCACTTTCAACAAATCTCAGGTTTTCCCCTGCCAGCTGCCGATACCGCTCCACAACGTCCGGATCCATTTTCGGGTGCAGGGTCACGATAAACTTCCAACGCCCACTGCGCGAAAGCTCACCGATTTTTTCAACCAGATCCGGTGCTGATGTCACGGAACGGCTGAATGTTGAGGCGTAAAAAACAACCGGGAGGTCATCAGGTTGCCGCTCCCGCGGGCCTTCAACCGACCTGGACAACAGCGGGTCCAGTTTGGGCCAACCGGTATGGGCTACTGCAAAGTGCCGATACTTATCTGCGAGCTCCCGGAATTTGGCGGTATCCTTTTCTGCGTGGGTACAGTAAAGGTCAAACCAGCCACGAATCCGGTAATGATCGCTCTCGTCCTCACTGCTGTGTCCCCGTTTGTTCCTGGCCATACCATGGAAGACCTCGACCTTGATTCCGGGGAAAAAGTACGGCACCCAGTCGCCGGGCACGAAGGTGGCATCCGCCTTGTATTCCATCACCTCCTGCACGGTTTTCAGATGTCGTTCATCAGGCCCGAGAGGATCGGTAGTACACCCGGCAACAAACCAGGCAGACTCATGGCCACGACGCCTTATCTCGTCCTGTAGTGGCCGAAGAATAGAGTAGGAATAGGGTTGATTCACGAAAAATAGAAAACGACGCATTCAGTCTCTGCCGGTCAAGGATTTATAAAGTTCACCGGTCTCGCGAACGGTTTGCGAGGTGTGGAAGCGCGTCGCGATCCGCTCTTTTGCAGCCGCCCCCATCCGGCCGAGAAGATCACGGTCCCGATAAAGCTGCGCAATGGCCTCCGACAATGCAGAGGCGTCTTTTTGCGGCACAACCAGCCCACTCACTCCGTTTTCGACCAGTTCGGGCATTCCGCCTACCCGGGTGACTACCGGAGCCACGCCATATGCCATGGCTTCTATGACGGCCCTGGGGAGCCCTTCTCGTTCGATGGAAGGCAGTACAAAGACATCACTGGCCGCGGCGATGCCCGGAGCATCCTGTCGATAACCGGTGAAATGGATCCGTTCGGGGTGCTTCGTGCCGGCTACCTGGGACTTTAGCTCCTCATTGTTGATCACATCACCCACCAGAAGCAGGTGTGCCTCAACATCCTCAGGCAGCTCATCAATTGCTTTGACAAGAACATCAAAGCCTTTTCGGGGTCGGTCCCGGCCGGTGCAGCAAACCACGAAGGCACCTTCTGGCACTCCGAACTGGCCCAGGTCCGAGGGAGGGTCCTGATACCAATCAAGATCATGCCCCTTGTAGATTCGCTGAAGTTTCTTCGACGGGATACGCATCCAGAGAAAACGGACGTCCTCCGCCAAATGCTCTTTGATGGCATCTGCCACGCACACGATCTTGCTGACCCTGGGATGCAGGAAGGTTATCCAGGACTCGGGATTGAGGAAACTGATATTCCCGATCACCCCACGATAGGCCACCACACGGATATCAGTACCTTTTGAGGCCCGTAGTCCGCAGGCAAGGGCCCTGGGATTAAAGGCATGAATGATGTCGTATTGCTTGCGGGCCAACTGCTCCCGGATGGCAGCGGTACCCTCTTTGTCAAAGCGGCTTTTCAACGCCATGGGCTGGGCAACGAGACCTTCATCCACCAATCGCTGATAGTTTCGCCCCTTGGGATTGCACATGACATCCACACCAAACCCGGCGCTTCTCAAACCGATGAACAGCTCGGTTTCAGGGCGGTCACAGGCATCCGTCAGACACAGAATGGCTGGCAGTGCACGGTTTTGCTGCTGATCGCTCAAGAGGTTTGGCTCCCGTTATATCCGTTCATGAATGAATCCCACACCCTATCCAGGGCTGAATTGCCCGCCACCTTCCGGATCGAACGGGCGAAACGCTCAAGGTTACCGGCTTTCCACTTTTCTGCCGCTTGGTCCGGCATGATACGCCCCTTGTCAAAATCAATCAGGAAGTAGGTACCGTCTCTCACCAGAACATTGAAACAGTTCAGGTCGGCGTGGTGCACACCGGCATCATGAAAGCGGCGAATTGTTGCCCCAAGGACTTCCCAGTCAGCGACGTCAAGCCGGGGTATCAGATCGGCCAGGGGAGTTGTACCTTCCAGGCGCTCAATGATAATTGCGGCCTGGTACAGGAACGCCGAGACCTTCCGGTACCATGCCGCAACCGGCCTCGGAACCGGCAGCCCCATGACGACCAGGCGATCAAGCAGACGAAACTCGGCAAAAGAACGGACATCCTGCTCGCGGGCGAACACATAACTCTGCTCGGAAATCCGTGCTACAAGACCACCACGGCGGTACTCGCGCAGTACCACCTGCCCCGTGCCGGTATCGATAAACCAGGCTCCACCGCGACCTCCACTGCTTACCGGTTGCGCCTTTGCCCCCCAGAACTCGGGACGGAACCAGTCAAAGGTTACCCGGCCCTCATAGTCGGGATGGACCAACAGCACGGAGCCCTCTTCCCGCAAACAGATTTCGGATTCAGCCATGGTCATCCGGACACCAGAACAGACACGACAACACTCGGCCCGGGCGCCCTTCGGGACCTTCGCCGGCGAGTACGATAGAATGGCGGCCAGTTTACCAATGATTACCGGCAAAGCTCCACAAACCCGCTGCCTGAACCCTTAACGGATTGTTATCTGATGAAGTCTATCTGCATTCTCCGATTGTCTGCTATTGGCGATGTCACCCATGTGATTCCGGTGGTACTCAGCCTCCAGGAACAACTGCCGGACGTAAAAATCACCTGGGTGATTGGAAAGATCGAAGCCAAACTGATCGGCGACCTGCCAGGAGTCGAGTTCATCATATTTGACAAGAAAGCGGGGCGGGCAGGCTACGCGGATCTGCGCAGACAAATGAAAGGGCGCAGGTTCGATGCCTTGCTGCACATGCAAGTGGCATTCCGCGCCAACCTGGCATCCGCCTGTATCCCTGCAAAAACCCGGGTCGGTTACGACAAGGCCCGGAGCAAGGATCTCCACAGTCTTTTCATCAACCGGCGTATAGCGCCCGCGGCACAGCAACACGTCCGTGACTGCCTTGCCAGCTTCCTGCCGCCCCTGGGACTCCAGGCAGCACCTCCCCGCTGGACAATTCCCCTGAGCGAATCAGACCGGGAGTTTGCCAGAGCGCATCTGGCCACGGATCGGCGGAACCTGGTGATCAGTCCGTGTGCCAGCCATCGACTCAGGAACTGGCCCACCGAACGTTACGCGCAGATTGCGGACCATGCGATCAGACAGCACGGAATGAAGGTAATCCTGGTGGGTAGCCCAGCTCCGTTCGAACTCGAATATTGCGCCGCGATCGAGTCGGCCATGAAAGAGAAAGCCCATAATATCTGCGGCAAGGACACCCTGAAGCAACTGACGGCCCTTATGACCGAGGCCGATCTGGTAATCGCACCGGACACCGGCCCCGCTCATATCGCCAGCGCCGTCGATACCGATGTCATCGGGCTGTTCGCAGCCAGCAACCCCAACCGCTCAGGGCCCTACAATTCCCTGCAGTGGTGTGTAAACCGGTATCCGGACGCGCTGAAAAAGTTTACCGGCAAGACGGTAGAAGAAGCCCGTTGGGGGGCCAAGGCGGAATTCGAGGGGGCAATGGAACTGGTGACTGTCGAGGATGTGGCCGAAACGCTGGATCGGTGGGTCAGCGTGAACAGGGGATTAAACAAGGGGTCAGATGAAAGCGTTCATCTGACCCCGTCTTCCTGAGACCGGATCGGCCCAAGGGAAGGGCCAGAAGAAGGCTTTCTTCTGGCCCCGACGTCCCTTCCCCGGAATTTACGTTACTTACGAGCGGTATAGTCCTGGTAGGACTTCTCTTCCACGAAACGGGAACCCAGCGCCAGGTTGACCTCTTTCTTGATCGCCGCGCGCTTGTCGTTGGTTACGTAGACGGCGCGGGCCAGCTCGATAAAGCGGGGGCCGAAGTCCTGCGCGGCTTCCTGATCCCGGATGTCATCCTCAATCACCCAGAGCTCTTCGTTCACAGCTTTGAGCTGCTTGCGAAGATCTTCGATAGCACTTTGATCTTTCACTGCCTCGTTCCAGGTTTCGGTCAGCTCGTCGAGCTCGAGACGCACATTTTTCAGCTTCGCGTCATCCTTGATCCGCTCGGACTTGATTTCGAGGATGGTGATTTTGTCGAGTACCTCACCAAAGGATACGGGTACCTTGATTACATCTGCCATTTGCTCGTCCTGAAAGAAAGTATTTCTGAATATACAAGAAAGCCGCCGGCTGATTCACAGATCCGGCGGCTATCAGTTTTTCTGATAAATCAGCCTTTGACCAGCGTCAGCCAGTCACTGTGCTCGGGCAGCTTACCCTTGACGGCATCAAAGTAACGTGACTGCAGCTTCTCGGTCACCGGACCGCGCTTGCCTTCACCGATGATGCGGCCATCCAGTTCACGGATGGGCAATACCTCGGCTGCAGTGCCTGTGAAGAACGCCTCCTCGGCTACATACACCTCGTCCCGGGTAATGCGGCGCTCCTTCACCTGCAGCCCCATGTCCCGGGCAAAGTCGATGATGGTGGCGCGGGTAATACCCTCGAGGCAGGAGGTCAGCTCCGGAGTGTGCAGCACGCCATCACGGACGATGAAGATGTTCTCCCCGGAGCCTTCGGCCACATAGCCCTCATTGTCCAACAGCAAGGCTTCTTCGGCACCGCCGGAAATGGCCTCGTTCAGCGCCAGCATGGAGTTGATGTAGTTACCGTTCGCCTTAGCCTTACACATGGTGATGTTGACGTGGTGACGGGTGTAGGAGGAGGTACGGACCTTGATGCCGATCTCCTTGGCTTCGGGGGACATGTAGGACGGCCAGCTCCAGGCGGCAACCATGATATGGACCTTCAGGTTGTCGGCGCGCAGCCCCATACCCTCGGAACCCAGGAACACCATGGGGCGCAGGTAGGCTTCGTCCAGATTGTTCTCACGCACCGCCGCGCGCTGGGCTTCGTTGACCTCATCCTTGGTGAACGGCATTTTCATGTTCAGGATGTGGGCGGAGCGGAACAGGCGGTCGGTATGCTCTTTCAGGCGGAAAATAGCCGGGCCGTTCGCGGTATTGTAGGCTCGCACACCTTCAAAACAGCCAAGGCCATAATGCAAGGTGTGAGTCAGGACGTGGGTTTTGGCTTCCCGCCAGGGAACCATTTCACCGTCAAGCCAGATAAGGCCATCGCGATCAGCCATCGACATTGTTTTCTGCTCCTAAAAAAGCGGTTTTCGGGGAGTCGGCATTCTAGCAGGAAAACTCAGGGAAAATAAATTTAGCTTACTAATCAAGCATCACTTTTTTCCACATACTCTGGATGTAGTCGCGCTCTTCCGGGAACGCATCCCCCTCCACCTGGCTGTTCAGGTTCTGCAACGCGCGGCGATGGATGGTCGAGCGCAGGGTTATGAAGGTCTCCCGCAGCTTTTCGGTGTCCTCCACCGGTAACACCCCGGCTCGCCCCAGCTCTTCCATCTGGCGGATATTATCAGACCACTGGGTCAATTCAGGATGGTCGGAACACCACGCCAGCATCAGGTACTGCACCATGAACTCGATATCGACAATACCACCGGGGTCGTGCTTGATATGAAACACCTCGGAGCGCCTGCTCTCCGGTGTTCCCAGGCTTGACCGCATTTTCTCCCGCATCTCCACCACTTCTTCCCGAAGTTTTGAGCGGTCACGCTGCTGGCAGAGGATGTCATGGCGGATAGCCTCGAAAGCCTCCAGCGTCTCGGTGCAACCGGCCACACCACGGGCCCGGGCCAGGGCCTGGTGCTCCCAGGTCCAGGCATCGTTGCGCTGGTATTTCTCGAAGGCGCTCAGGGTTGTCACCAGCAGTCCGGAATTGCCGGAGGGGCGGAGCCGCATATCCACCTCGTAGAGCTGCCCAGAGGGGGTCTGGGTACTGAGGATATGCACGATTCTCTGGCCAAGACGGGTGAAGAACACCGCGTTATCGATGGGCTTGTCGCCATCGGTGGACAACTCCGGATCGGCCTTATGCACGAACACCAGATCCAGGTCCGAAGTATACCCCAGCTCGATGCCACCCAGCTTGCCGTAGCCGATGATGGCAAAATCGGTCTCGCAGGCGGATCCATCGGACCGCCGGGGATGCCCATGGCGGCTGACCAGGTTGGCGAAAGCGACATCCACCACGTGATCCAGAACCACTTCGGCGATCCAGGTCAGGTAATCGCTCACCTTCATCAGCGGCAGGGTGCCCTTGAGCTCTGAGGCCGCCACCCGGAGGATGTGCGCCTTCTTGAAATGGCGCAGGGACTCCATCTGCTCTTCCAGATCCTCAAACGGAATCCGCAGCATCTGCTGGCGCAGGTCGTCCTGGAGCTCTTCCTTGGCCGGCGGGGTATACAGACTCTCTGCATTCAGCAGTTCATCCAGCAGCAACGGTGTCTCCGCCAGCTGTTGCGCCACCCAGGGACTTTCGCTGCACAGGCGCACCAGCTGGATACGCGCGCCCGGATTTTCCAGCAGCAGGACCATGTAGGCGGTACGCCTCAGGATCGCGCTGACCAACTGCAACACCCGGGACAGGGTCTGCGAGGGATTCTCCACTTCGGTCAGGGCATCCAGCAGCACCGGCATGAACTGGTTAAGGCGTTTTCTGCCCTGGGTCTGGAGGGTCTCCACGGTCCGGCTATCCCGAAGCTCTGTCAGCTCACGGCAGCTCTCCTCGGGGTTTTCATAGCCCTGCTCTTTTAGCCAGTCCCGCGCACTCTCGTCGTCCATCTCCGCCAGCCATATTTCCTGCCATTCCTCGGCCAGTTCGGACTCCCCGTCCTCTTCTTCCTCATCGGTGGCGATAATGTTGGCAAAGTGGGTGGCAACCCGCTCACGGTGCTCGTCCAGTACTTTCTGGCATTCGGCCCAGGAATCAAAGCCCATGATCAAGGCAATGCGGGCACGGTTCAGGTCGTCCTCGGGCAGGGTTTGGGTCTGCTTGTCCTCGATACCCTGCAGGGCATGCTCCAGGTTCCTTAGGAATACGTAGGCCTCCCGCAACTCACTGACGACCCCGGGAGGCAGAAGCTCAAGGGCTTCCAGCTCTTTCAGGATGGTCAGCAGCTCCCGCTGCTGCAGCTCCCGGTCCCGGCCACCCCGGATCAGCTGGAAGGCCTGGACCACGAACTCGATTTCCCGGATGCCACCACTGCCCAGCTTGATGTTGTTTTCCAGGCCCTTGCGACGCACCTCCCGGCTGATCATGGCCTTCATGCTGCGCAGGGATTCGAAGGCGCTGAAGTCAATGTACTTGCGATAGACGAACGGGCGTAAGCTGTCCATCAACACCTGTCCCGCCTCCTGGTCGCCGGCAACCACCCGGGACTTGACCATGGCGTAGCGTTCCCAATCCCGTCCCTGGTCTTGATAGTAGGTTTCCAGCGCGGCAAAGCTGAGCGCCAGGGCACCGCTCTGCCCATAAGGACGTAACCGCATATCCACCCGGAAGACAAAGCCGTCTGCGGTGATCTGGTCCAGAGCCTGGATCAGACGCTGCCCCAGGCGAATGAAGAACTGCTGGTTATCCAGGGAGCGCCGCCCGCCGCGGGTCTCACCCTTACCGGGAAAGGCAAAGATCAGGTCGATGTCAGAAGAGACATTGAGCTCCCGGCCACCAAGCTTGCCCATGCCGATCACAACCAGAGGCTGGGGCGCCTCCTCACCGGTGACCGGGTCCAGACCATAGGGGGTGCCAAACTGTTCACAGGAGTCCTCATACAACCAATTCAGGGCGCCATCGATACAGGTATCCGCAAACGCACTGGCCGCGGCCATGGTTTCCGCCAGATCGGCCCACCGAAGCAGATCACGCCAGATGATCCGGAACTGAATTTCCCGACGGAAACGGCGAAGGGACGCATGGAGGGCCGGTTCGCCATCGACCTGTTCAAGGTACTCCTGCCAGCGTTTTGCCAGGTATTCCGGGGTTGTCGGCTCGGAGAGTGGTCTTGAGTCCACCGCTTGCCTGACTTGATCGGCATGCCGCTCCAGGGTCTGACGCAGAAACAGGCTACGGCCCACCGCATCGGCAACCACGGACTCCGGGACCGCCTCATCCTTAACCAACCAGGCGGGCACCCCATCCCTGAAAACCGATTGCCAGCATTCGGCGACATCCTCGGCGATGGCTGACGGCAAGGCACTCCATGGCGCGGACATAATGCAAACCCCTGTCTCTCTGTTATATTTTCGGTACTGTATACCGTACTCACCCACGACTGAACAGGCCCGTCCACCGAATGCTGCCACTCAGACGCTCCCTCAATCCGGAGCATGCCGAGACTCACTTGCCCATGGGGCGCATTATCCGGTCGCGGATGAAACGGCTATTCCTGATTCTGATCGCCATGATCACACTGCAGATTCTGATCATCTGGGCGGCAGAAGATCTGGACCTGTTCGAATCCATCTGGCTTACCCTCACCACGGCAACAACCGTCGGCTATGGCGAC
The DNA here is from genome assembly GCF_039523335.1 of Marinobacter szutsaonensis. Lineage (NCBI taxonomy): Bacteria > Pseudomonadati > Pseudomonadota > Gammaproteobacteria > Pseudomonadales > Marinobacteraceae > Marinobacter > Marinobacter szutsaonensis. The sequence continues at coordinate 117,843 of NZ_BAAAFC010000003.1, forward strand.
TTCTCCCCGAAGACGCCTGTGGGACGGATAAGCACCATGCTGATCATGTTCGTGGGCGTGATCACCATGCTCACCATTATTATCAGTGATTTCATCGAATACCGTTTCTATCGGCGGGAACGAATCATACAAGGGCGTTGGGTTTACAAAATGAAAGAGCACATTGTCATCATCAACACTCCCCAAACCGGGGGCGCGCAGTATTTCATGCGCTTTGCGTCCCAGGTACGCGCTATCCCGGGGTATGAAACCATTCCGATCATGCTGGTAACCCGCCAGTTTCCCTCCGGACTGCCATCCGAGCTGTCCGACTGCGGCGTAGTGCATTACCACGGCTCCGGCAGTGATCCAGAAGCACTGAAGGCCGCTCATGCCGGCAGCGCCAGACACATCATCGTACTGGCGGCCGATGAGGCGGATCCGACCTCCGACAGCCTCACCTTCGACATCGCCCATCGCCTGTCAGAATCGAACCTCGGCGGGCGGACAACGGTGGAATGCGTCAGCGACCGCAACCGGGAACGATTCAAGGCTCTCGGCATCCGCACCATTATCCGACCGGTGCGGACTTATCCGGAGATCATGGTGCGGGCCGTGGTCGCTCCTGGCTCCGAAAAGGTGCTGGAGGATCTGTTCAACTACGAACGGGACCACCCTCACCGTTATGACCTCGAGCTGGACGATCTCACCTGGGCAGACATTGTCAGTGCATTGGTTCGCCACGGCATTGGCACTGCCCTGGCCTACATTGACCACGACGATGAAGTGATCTGCCACCCACCAACCAATGAGGAAGTCGAAGGCAAGGGACTGATCGTGTTGGTGAAGTCTACTGACACGCCCAGTGTCGAGGTGGTGGAAGAGGCGCTTAGCCGTTACCGCGAATTCCTCAAGCAGTGGCGGGGCACGCATAACAACGACAAGCCCGATACCGCAGAGCACAGCAGCTGATGCCTCATCTGGAGCCCGAATTCTATCAACCGCTGTTTGAAGCGATCACAAGCGACGATGAAGCTCAGATTCGGGCCGCCGCTGCCACCTTCAACGCAGCCGACCTCGCTGAATTTGCTGAAGAGAACCCCGGCCACGATGAAGGGGTTCGACTACTCAGAGCCCTGCCCAGAGAGCAGAGCGCCAAGGTGTTCGGGTACATAGGTCCGACTATCCAGGCGGTGATTGCGGATCAGCTCCCTACCCGGGATCTGGCGGAACTGGTCACGGCCATGTCTTCCGACGAACGGGCCGATTTCTTCAATATTCTGACCGAGGACCGCCAGCATACCCTCCTCCAGTCACTGGCCAGCAAGGAACGGGAAGATCTTCGGCGGCTGGCAAGTTTTGAAGAGGGCACCGCCGGTGCCCTGATGAGCTCCGAATATGCTGTCATCCATACCGGCATGTCTGCCAGCGAAGCCATCAACCTGCTCAGGAATACCGCGCCGGACAAGGAGACCATCTACCACGCCTACGTCATCGACAGCGACCAGAAGCTGGTGGGTGCGGTTTCCCTGAGGAACCTGATTACCGCCATGCCCGGCACCCCGGTAGACAGCCTGATCGCCACGGGCCTGGTAACCGCCAGAACAGACACCCCACAGGAAGAGGTCGCCAGGCTGATTGCCAGGTACGACCTGCTGGCCCTGCCCATCCTGGATCAGGACGAACGCCTTGTGGGCATTGTTACCTACGACGATGCCATGGACGTCGCCGAAGCGGAGGCAACCGAAGATATCCACAAGGGGGCAACCGTCGGCAAGCTGGATACCAAACTGAAAAATGCCACAGCCTTTTCCCTGTATCGCTCCAGGGTACACTGGCTGGTGATCCTGGTGTTCGCCAATATCTTTACCGGCGCCGGCATTGCCTATTTCGAGGAAACCATCTCCCAGCACATCGCCCTGCTCTTCTTCATGCCGCTACTGGTGGCCAGTGCGGGTAACGCGGGGGCCCAATCCGCCACGCTGATGGTTCGGGGCATGGCTACGGGCGATGTGTCCGTTGCGGACTGGGGCCGCCTTCTGGGCAAGGAAACCCTGGTGGCGAGCGCTCTTGGCGTTACCATGGCCGTGGCTGTGATGGTGGTGGGGTTTCTGCGGGCAGGTCCTGAAATTGCCGCGGTGGTCGCCATTACCATGATTACAGTAGTCATGATCGGAAGCCTGATCGGCATGCTCCTGCCCTTCCTGCTGGACAAACTCAAGATTGACCCCGCCACGGCGAGCATGCCACTGATTACCACCATTGCCGACGTCAGCGGCGTGCTCATCTACTTCAGTGTTGCTACTGCCCTGCTGGGGCTCAGCTGACAGAGGCCAGAGCAAGCTGTAGCTCACCCAGTCGCGGGAGGCGCCGGACAAGCTCCGGCACCGGTGTACCTGAAGCCATTTCCTGCCGCAGCTCTTGCCAGAGCCCTTCAACCCTCGCCTCTCCCGCAGCACGCTGCACCTGTGACAAAGCCGATTCCGAGAACCCGACGGGAGCCCCCAGAAGCCAACCCAAACTCAGCTGATGGAGGAATTCTGTGACCGAAAGTTCCTGATCACCCAGCACAAGTTCCGGCTGGTAGAGTCCCGCCAAAAAATACCCCTGCTCGGCCTTGCTGACCAGGTTGAGAAACACCGGCACCTGCCCTGCCAACTCTCTGGCAAGCGACATCAGGGCTTCTGCATTACCACCCTTGAGCTCGAACTCCACTTCATTCAGGGGCACCGATTGATCGCCGCTCGCTACCCTTCCCGAGTCCAGGACCACTTCCACTTCGGCCCCGTTTCGCCGGATCATCCAGATACGGCGCTGGAAATTGGTTTCAAACACGACCTCAAGTTCTGCCAGATTGACCCGATCAGCCAATGGCGTATCCGCCAGCAAACCCAGGCTCAGATCCGGCCCCGGCAACGGCCACTCCCACTCCTGCCTGCGGTGGGCCCCATTCACGAACTCCCCGCGAGTCTTGAGGGTCTGGATGTACTTGTCGCCGGCCTTGCGGACCCTCAGGGCGGCTTTCTGACGATTCAGGTCGACCGCTGGCGTATCGAAATAGCGGTTGATCAGTGATTTTTCACCAACATATTCAGCGGTCGCGTTATTGGACAGCCAGGCCTCAACCTTTTGCTGGTCCGCCCCTGTAACCGTCAACTTGATCTCGAGTTCTTCTGCCATTTCCAGTTTCCTGTCAGGTTTTGCCTGAGCATACATAAAAAAACCGGTGACCCGAAGGTCACCGGTTTTTGACTACTTGATTAGCTGGTTAGCTGATCAGAAGTAGTATACACCACCGATTGCAGCGATGGACTGCTCGTCGCCAGCGCCGGCACCGTCTTCAAGATCGAACTCGTTGTTGTCAGAGCCGTACAGGTAGCCTTCGAAGTAGACGTACATGTTGTCAGAGACGTTGTGCAGGGCCTGCAGGGCAACGACGTCTTTCTGATCACCGTTGGTTACACCAGGAGCATCAGACTCAACCAGCTGATAAGACAGGGAGAACTGGTTGGCACCCATGGTGTAAACACCGATCACACCGTACTCGTCACCAACGTCCTTGCGGGTCTGGTATTCACCAGTCAGGCTGAGATCGCCCATGGCGTAGGTAGCACGTACACCGTAGGTGTTCTCATTGTTTACAGACGCTGTATTCTTAGAGTAAGCAGTGTTGCCATCGTTGGAGTCCATGGCAACAGCCAGCTCGAGCGCATCAATGCTGTACATAGCGGCCAACTGATACGGGTAGGACTTATCATCACCGTTATTTGCATCGCCGTCGCCGTTAACCTGAACAGCTGCACCCAGCTTCAGGCCGCCAAAGGACGGAGTCAGGTACTGAATCAGGTCACCTTCACCAGTGTCGTAGCTACCGCCAATACCAGTACCCACTTCGTGGAAGTTCACGATCTTGTCGATGGCACTTTCGTACATGGAGTCGTCAGAACCAACCCAGACCTGACCGAAGCTGTCACCCTTAACACCGATGTAAGCCTCGTCCAGCTTGTCGATACCGCTGCTGGCAGCTTTGTCGTCAGCGTTGATGCCTTCCAGTTCCATTTTCAGGAAGCCGGTGATGCCCGGAGCGATCTCGTGGTCGTGCTTAACACCCAGAGTGGTACCGTTGTCGAAATGATCTACGGCAGAACCACCGCCATCAACGTTGGTGTGGGTGATAGCGTACTGAATGTTACCGTAAACGGTCGGCAGGTTGCTTTCCTGGGCTGCAACAGCGCCAGAGAAAGTAGCTGCTGCGATAGCAGATGCGATGAGCGTCTTTTTCATGTTGCGTCTTCCTTTTTGAGTTAACTCAGGTTTTAGCTACGGGTATTAATCCCGATTTATTAAGTTGTTCAGGCATCACCAGTCAGGCTGGATGAGCCGGATTCTCCATTATCTCCATGTCAGTTTTATGACATCCAGATAACTTTTCTTCTTCTTTTGAAAACCTGCAGAACTGCAGATCTTTGTAGCTCAGTTACTTACAGCACTTTCTTAAAGCGCTGAGTAATGAATCTGTTTTAATACAAAGAACCTGCATTTGCAAATTTTAAACAGCGCATTTTTAGCTTGTTTGGCACCAGAAAGGCAACCCTTTATAGCCATGAGCTCTGTTCGGTTTTGTGACCAGTGCTTTACAAATACGAGGCCAACCACCATTTTTTTCTTTCAATTCAGCGGACTAACACCAAAAAATTTCTGTCTTAGGCCAAATATCAGACTATTCGGGTTATCGTGCGCACCATCCACAAACATGCAGGCGACCGCCGCCCAATCATGGTGCAAAACCGATTCATGACAAACCCGTAACCTCCAGCATGAAAGTCACCGGCCCATCATTGATCAACTGCACCTTCATATCCGCCCCGAAACGCCCTTCCGAGACACGCTCACCCCCCAGGCAGTCCTTCGCCTCAAGAACGAACTGGCGATACAGGTCATTGGCCACATCCGGCTTCGCGGCCAAGGAAAAGCCCGGGCGGGTTCCCGAACGGGTATCGGCTGCGAGGGTAAACTGGGGCACAACGAGCAAGCCGCCACCGATGTCCTGAAGACTGCGATTCATGCGGCCCTGCTGGTCAGGGAAGATACGATAGGAAAGAATTTTTCGGCACAGCTCCTTTGCCTCTGCAGCCCCGTCATCCCGCTCAACTCCGAGCAGAAGTAAAACACCACGGCCAATCGTGCCAACTGACTGGCCATCAACCGTGACACTGGCTTCCGAAACTCTCTGGATAAGCCCTTTCATTCGCTTCCTGACTGACGGGGAAATTACGAATCGGCAAGAGTGTATCCCCGCTCCCGGAAGACCGCAACCCGACCAAAGCCTTTTTATCCGACCGGTTTCTCGCTTTTAGCAACCACTTCCTCCACGCCTCTAATCAGGGCATCGATAATGGCTGGCTCGGACGCGGAATGACCCGCATCCCGAATGATCCTGAGGTCGGCCTCCGGCCAGGCATTGCTGAGCGCCAGGGCGTTATCCAGGGGACAGACCATGTCATAGCGGCCATGAACAATGATCCCCGGAATGTCGGCCAGCTTGTGGGCGTCCCTGACAATTTGATCGGGCTCGAGGAAAGCGTTGTTCATGAAGTAATGGCATTCAATGCGCGCCAGGGCAATGGCCACATGAGGGTGTGCGAAATGCTCGACCACCCGGGGGTTGGGATTCAGGGTGGCGCATCGCCCCTCCCAGATCGACCACGCCTTGGCAGCCTGAATCTGTTCCAGCTCGTTGGTGCTGGTCAGTCGCCGGTAGTAGGCCGAAACCATATCGCCTCGCTCGGCCACGGGGATCTGCGCCTCAAAATCTTCCCAGTAGTCCGGGAACACCCGGCTGGCGCCTTCCTGGTAGAACCAGTGAATGTCCCGCGGCCGGCAAAGGAAAATGCCCCGCAGCACCAACCCCAAGACACGCTCCGGGTGAGCTTGTGCATACACCAGGCTCAAGGTTGAGCCCCAGCTGCCACCGAACAGGAGCCAGCGGTCAATGCCCAGGAACTGGCGAACGGTTTCCATATCCTCGACGAGCTTGTCGGTGCTGTTACCTTCCAACTCTGCCAGTGGCGTGGACCGGCCGGAACCGCGCTGGTCCATGAGGATGATGCGGAAACGCTCGGCATCGAAAAAGCGGCGGTGGTAGTCCTCGCAGCCACCACCGGGGCCGCCATGGACCACCAGAACGGGGATGCCGTCGGGGTTACCGCTTTCCTCTATATAGAGTTCGTGGGGAGGATCGACGGCCAGGCGGTGCTGTGCGTTGGGGTGGATTTCGGGGTAGAGGGTCAGCATGGGCGAAACTCCGGTGCAAAGGCTTTTATGGGAGTTTGGTTGAAGATGGGGTCAGAAGAAAGTTTTCTTCAGACCCCCGGGGATGAAGATGGGTTCAGAAGAACGGGTTCTTCAGACCCCTGGGGGGCGGGACATAAAAAAGGGGTCAGATGAAAGCCTTCATCTGACCCCGGATTTTGTGTCGAGCTTGGGGGTATAACGCCGGGGTCTGAAGAACTCGTTCTTCTGACCCCTTTTTCAGATCATACCCGCACTTACTTCTTGCCGGCGCGCTTGCGCTCGTTTTCGGTGAGCAGCTTTTTGCGCAAGCGGATGGACTTGGGTGTTACTTCCACCAGCTCGTCGTCGTCGATGAACTCCAGCGCCTGTTCCAGGGTGTGCTTGATGGGCGGCACGAGACCGATCACTTCGTCCTTGCCGGAAGCGCGCATGTTATCGAGCTTCTTGGCCTTGGTGGGGTTGATCACGATGTCGTTATCACGGCTGTGAATACCACACAGCTGGCCCTCGTAGATCTCGTCACCCGGCGCCAGGAACAGCTTGCCACGACTTTGCAGGGTTTCCAGGGAGTAGGTCATCGCTGTGCCTTTCGCCATGGAGATCAGCACACCGTTCTGGCGGCCGCCCATGGCACCTTCCTTGATCGGGCCGTAGTGACTGAAGGTGGAGGTCAGGATACCGGTACCGGAAGTCATGGTCAGGAAGGCGTTACGGAAGCCGATCAGACCACGGGCCGGGATGATGTATTCCACACGCATGCGGCCTTTGCCATCCGGGATCATGTTAGTCATCTCGCCCTTGCGCAGGCCGAGCTGCTCCATCACGGCGCCCTGGTGCTGCTCTTCGATATCCACGATCACGTTCTCGTACGGCTCCTGCTTGACGCCGTCGATCTCGCGAATAACCACTTCCGGGCGGCCCACGGCCAGCTCGAAGTTCTCCCGACGCATGTTCTCGATGAGAACCGACAGGTGCAGCTCACCTCGGCCAGACACCTTGAACTTGTCGGCAGAGTCACCCTCTTCCACACGCAGAGCCACGTTATGCAGCAGCTCTTTTTCCAGACGCTCCTTGATGTTGCGGCTGGTGACGTACTTGCCTTCCTGACCGGCAAACGGGGAATCGTTTACCTGGAAGGTCATGGAAACGGTGGGCTCGTCCACGGTCAGTGCCGGCAGCGCCTCAACGTTGTTCGGATCACACAGGGTGTCAGAGATATAAAGCGGATCCAGACCGCTGACGCACACGATGTCGCCAGCCTGGGCTTCATCAACTTCCACACGCTGCAGGCCGGAGTGGCCCATGATCTTGAGAATTCGACCATTACGCTTCTTGCCATCGGTACCAAGAGCTACTACCGGGGTATTGGTCTTGACCGAGCCGCGCATGATGCGGCCGATGCCGATGACACCCAGGAAGCTGTTGTAGTCCAGCTGGGAGATCTGCATCTGGAACGGGCCATCCCGATCGACGGCAGGCGCGGGCACGTGGTCGACAATCGCCTGGAATACGGCGTCCATGTTGTCATCCAGGTCTTCGTGCTCCATACCGGCAATGCCGTTCAGCGCGCTGGCGTACACAATCGGGAAGTCCAGCTGCTCGTCGGTGGCACCCAGGTTATCGAACAGGTCAAAAACCTGATCCACAACCCAGTCCGGACGGGCGCCAGGCCGGTCAATCTTGTTCACTACCACAATCGGGCGCAGGCCCGCTGCAAAAGCTTTCTGGGTAACAAAACGGGTTTGCGGCATGGGGCCGTCGATGGAATCCACCACCAGCAGCACACTGTCCACCATGCTCATGACCCGCTCAACTTCGCCGCCGAAGTCAGCGTGCCCCGGAGTATCCACGATGTTGATATCGTAGTCTTTCCATTTCAGCGCGGTATTCTTGGCCAGAATGGTGATGCCGCGCTCTTTCTCCTGGTCATTGGAATCCATAACGCGCTCGCTTTCGAGCTCCTTACGGTCCAACGTGCCGGACTGGCGCAACAACTGGTCAACCAGGGTGGTCTTACCGTGGTCCACGTGGGCAATAATGGCGACATTTCTGAGCTTATCAATCACAACGGGTTTCCTGAGGAAAAAATGAGCGGCGCGCAGTATATCGAAAAGTCGATGTCGTTAATATGAAGATTAGTGCCTATTCTTTAACCAACTGCTTTCGCACTGATATGACGCATCTGTGGCGTGGTCGCACCATAATGGTGCGCCATTTTGGTGCAATGCGGTGGGTGACGATCCGGTAATGCGCGCCATAACGGGCCAAAAGCCCTGTGGCTGCGCCGTTCTGGCGCAAAAGCAAAAAACTGGCAAGCCCCTTGCTTATGCTTAGTCAGCCGAAAATTATCAGGTAAGGGATGCACGCTTTTGGTAAGCTGCCCGAACCCGAAAAACAGATCGGAACTCAGTCCCACTGAACGATCCGGCACCACGAACATGAAATACGCCCGCACCGCGGGATAACTTACGGAGCATGCACAATGTCCAAGACGATTGATTTGATTAAAGAGCACGAAGTCAAATGGGTAGACCTGCGCTTCACCGACAGCCGCGGTAAAGAGCAGCACGTGACTCTGCCGGCCACCGAAGTGGACGAAGACTTCTTCACCGACGGCAAAATGTTCGACGGCTCCTCCATCGCGGGCTGGAAGGGCATCAACGAATCCGACATGATCCTGATGCCGGTGGATGAAACCTCCGTGCTGGATCCGTTCACTGAAGAAACCACCGTTAACATTACCTGTGACATCGTGGAGCCAACCACCATGCAGGGTTATGAGCGTGATCCGCGCTCCGTGGCCCGTCGTGCCGAGGAATACCTGAAGTCCAGTGGCATTGCCGACGGCGCACTGTTCGGTCCGGAGCCAGAGTTCTTCGTATTTGACTCGGTAAAATGGAACGTAGACATGCAGGGCGCCATGTACTCCCTGCACTCCGAAGAAGCTGCCTGGGTCTCCGGTGAAGACTTCGATCGTAACAACATCGGTCACCGTCCGGGCGTGAAAGGCGGCTACTTCCCGGTTCCGCCGGTAGACAGCCTGCACGACCTGCGTGGCGCCATGTGCGCCGCCATGGAGTCCATGGGTCTGGAAATCGAAGTGCACCACCACGAAGTCGGCACCGCCGGCCAGTGCGAAATCGGTGTTGGCGCCAACACTCTGACCCGCAAGGCGGACGAAGTTCAGATCCTGAAGTACTGCGTACACAATGTGGCCCACGCCTACGGCAAGACCGCCACCTTCATGCCCAAGCCGGTGGTTGGTGACAACGGTTCCGGTATGCACGTGCACATGTCTCTGAACAAGGATGGCAAGAACCTGTTTGCCGGGGACGGCTACGCAGGCCTGAGCGAGATGGCGCTGTACTACATCGGCGGTATCATCAAGCATGCCAAGGCCATCAACGCCTTCACCAACCCGGCCACCAACAGCTACAAGCGTCTGGTTCCAGGCTTTGAAGCGCCAGTCATGCTGGCCTACTCCGCCCGCAACCGCTCCGCCTCCATCCGTATCCCGTACGTGAGCAGCCCGAAGGCACGCCGCGTAGAAGTGCGGTTCCCGGATCCGGCGGCCAACCCGTACCTGGCCTTCGCGGCCCTGATGATGGCCGGTCTGGACGGCATCCAGAACAAGATCCACCCGGGCGATGCCATGGACAAGGATCTGTACGACCTGCCGAAGGAAGAGGCCCTGAACATTCCCCAGGTTGCCACTACCCTGCAGGAAGCACTCAAGTGCCTGGAAGAGGATCACGAGTTCCTGACCCGCGGCGGCGTCTTCACCGAAGACATGATCGCCGGCTACATCGACCTGAAACAGGGCGAAGTAGAGCGTCTGAACATGACCACTCACCCGGTCGAGTTCGATCTGTACTACTCCTGCTGATCCGGTCTGATCCCGGAACTGCAGCAAGCCCCGCCCCGTGCGGGGCTTTTTTGTGCGCGGCCGCACACTCTCACGCCCTTAACGATATGTAACCAACAAGGACCGGCCAGAGCGTTGAAAAGGCTTTACAGGCCGTTGATAATCAAACCAAACCAACGTTGCAGGTTACGGTTATGAACGCGAAGTACGGATTGGTGGCAGGTTTTCTGGTTTTGCTCTCGGCACCGGCCCTTGGTGAGGTGTACCGCCACGTGGACGCCCAGGGTAATGTCACCTTCTCCGACGAACCGATCGAAGGCGGTGAAACCGTTGATGTAAAACCGGTCACCACCGTCACCCTGCCCAAACCCCAGACCGTCCGCGAGACCGACAAGCTCCGGGAAGAGGTGAAACGCGAAGGCTCTGTCTACGAGAGCGTCTCCTTCGTGCAGCCTCAGAATGAGCAGGCGTTCCACAGCGGCAGCGGCGATGTTCGCTTTGAAGTCACCAGCACGCCGGGACTGCAAGCCGGTCACAAGTATGAAGTCACACTCGACGGCCAGCCGGTTGCCCAGACCAGTTCGGGCTCGGTGGTGGTGAACAACATTTTCCGGGGCACGCACGAGGCCCGCGCCCACATCGTGGACGAGAACGGCGTGCAGGTGAAAACAGGCTCGCCCATCACTTTTACCGTCCATCGCCCGTCAGTCAGAAACTGACCCCTCAAAGTTTTTGCACCAGCTTGGTGCTAGCGCACCAGATAGAGGCCATACTTTGATCAGCAACAGGGCGGAATTGCCCGGCTGACTAACCTCTGGCCGATGTCATGCACCAGTGTACGGCACGCGGTCCGTGCCATAGCGGGCACGGGCCCCGCCTTTGCCCATCTTTTGGGGCAAATCGGCCAAAGTGGTTCAGTTTTTGCAATTCCTACCCCGTCATCTTCAAAACGACACGACAGGAATTGCCCATGGCGTTCGCCCCGGCCACAAATGACGGATACAAGAGCATTCTCGACAGCCTGACCACCGCGGTGCTGGTACTCGAGGACAACCTTAGAATCCGTTACCTGAACCCCGCCGCCGAGAGCCTGTTCGAGACCAGCCTCACCCGCAGCCAGGGCCATCCGTTCAGCGAGATTCTTGCGGCGTCCGAGGACGCCCTCAATACCCTGTACGCCGCCCTGAAAAACGGGCAATCCTATACCCGCCGGGAAGCGGAATTCGTGCTCACCAGCGGAGCAAGGCTGACGGTGGACTATTCGGTCACCCCCATTTCCCTGGAACCGACAGAACTGCTCATCGAAATCCAGCCCCGGGACCGGTTACTCCGCATCAGCCGGGAGGAAGACCTGATCTCCCAGCAAGAAACCTCGCGCATTCTGGTCCGCGGTATGGCCCACGAGATCAAGAACCCTCTGGGCGGGATCCGGGGCGCTGCTCAGCTGCTTGACCGCGAGCTGAACGACGAAGACCAGCGGGAATACACCCGCGTGATCATTGACGAGGCCGACCGCCTGCGCAGCCTCGTGGACCGCATGCTCGGGCCGAACAAGGCGCTCAAGTTCGCGCCCACCAATATCCATGAGGTGCTGGAGCGGGTGCGCACGTTACTCGAAGCCGAGAGCAAAGGCCGGGTGATGTTCCAGCGCGATTACGATCCGAGCCTGCCAGAGCTTTGGGCAGACAAGGAACAGCTGATCCAGGCCTTCCTCAATATCGCCCGCAACGCCATGGAGGCCGCCTTCGAGAACCAGACCGGGGCAAGCGACGAGGAACCGCCCACCATCATGTTCCGGACCCGCGCCCTGCGCCAGTTCACCATCGGCCATAAGCGCTACCGCCTGGCCTGCCGTGTGGACGTGATCGACAACGGCCCCGGCATCCCTCCGGACCTGTTGCAGAACATTTTCTATCCGATGATCAGTGGCCGTGCCAGTGGTACCGGCCTGGGCCTGTCCATTACCCAGAGCATCATCGGACAACATCACGGGCTTGTGGAATGTGAGAGCGAGCCCGGGAAAACCGACTTCATCATCTTCCTGCCCCTGGAGGAAAACCCATGAGCCAACCGGCGAACGTCTGGATCATAGACGACGACCGCAGTATTCGCTGGGTGCTGGAGCGCGCCCTGAACCAGGCCGGCATGCACCCCCGGGTCTTTGACAGCGGCGAAAGCATCATGACCCGCCTGGAACACGAACACCCCGATGCCATCATCAGTGACATCCGGATGCCGGGCGTGGACGGCATCACCCTGCTCTCCCAGATCGTGGAAGCACACCGGGATGTACCGGTGATTATCATGACCGCGCACTCGGATCTCGAAAGTGCGGTCACCAGTTACCAGACCGGCGCCTTCGAATACCTGCCCAAGCCCTTCGATGTGGACGACGCCGTGGCCCTGGTCAAGCGTGCCGTGGCCCACAGCCATGAGCAGCGGGCCAAGTCCGAGCCTCAGACCGAGAGCGTTCAGCGCAACACCGAGATCATCGGTGAGGCCCCTGCCATGCAGGAGGTGTTCCGGGCCATCGGCCGGCTATCCCATTCCAACATCACGGTACTGATCAACGGCGAAAGCGGTACCGGCAAGGAACTGGTCGCCCAGGCCCTGCACAATCACAGTCCCAGGGCCAAGCACCCGTTCATTGCCCTGAACATGGCGGCGATCCCCAAGGACCTGATTGAATCCGAGCTTTTCGGTCACGAGAAAGGCGCCTTCACCGGCGCCGGCGCGGCCCGTCAGGGGCGCTTCGAGCAAGCCAACGGCGGCACCCTGTTCCTGGACGAGATCGGGGACATGCCGGCGGACACCCAGACCCGACTGCTGCGGGTTCTGGCGGACGGCGAGTTCTATCGGGTTGGTGGCACCACACCGATCAAGGTGGACGTACGCATCATCGCCGCCACGCACCAAGACCTGGAAAAACTGGTCCAGGCCGGCAGCTTCCGGGAAGACCTGTTCCACCGGTTGAACGTGATCCGGGTACACCTGCCCAAACTGGCCGAGCGCCGGGAAGACATCCCCCGGCTCATGCAGCACTTCCTCAAGCGCGCCGCCAAGGAACTGGCCGTCGAGCCCAAGATCCTGCGCCCGGATGCCGAGGAATACCTCACCACCCTGCCCTGGCCCGGCAACGTCCGCCAGCTGGAAAACACCTGCCGCTGGCTCACCGTCATGGCCAGCGGCCGGGAAATCCACATTGACGACCTGCCACCGGAACTGCTGCATCAGGCCGAAACCGAGACCACCGCCACCGGCCAGACCTGGCAGGAAGGCCTGCGCAACTGGGCTGAACAGGAACTCAAACGGGGGAAGAAAGGCATCCTTGATACTGCCATCCCCGAGTTCGAGAAAATCATGATCGAAACTGCCCTGAAACACACCGGCGGTCGGCGCAGGGATGCCTCAATCCTGCTGGGCTGGGGCCGAAATACCCTCACCCGCAAGATCAACGAACTGGGGCTGGATCACCCGGAAACCGGGGAAGATTGACGAGAAGCAAACCGCCGGGGTTTGCCAATCTCAAGCTCGGGGTCAGAAGAAAACCTTCTTCTGACCCCTTTTTTTCGCACACTTCGGGGTCTGATGGAAGCCTTCATCTGACCCCATTTTCATCAGAGACCACGGCGGCACAGTCTTAGCCCCCGGGGTCTGATGAAAGCCTTCATCTGACCCCATTTTCATCCGAGACCACGGCGGCACAGCCTAAGTCGGGGTCAGAAGAAAGCTTTCTTCAGCCCCCACTGTCACCGCTCACGCCAATAAACAATCCGGTCATTCCCCCGAAACACCCCAAACGTCGCCGTCGCCGAGGGATCTTCCAGGGCGCCATCCTGATTCCAGTCGCCCTCGAGCCAGATGGGCATGTCCCAAATCAGAGTATCAGTGCCGCGATCCCCGTTAGGCTCCAGAACCAGCGGCCCGCCAACGCCGGCGGCCAGACTGCCTGAACCGGCAACCAGAGAATGATAGGCCTGGGGATCGGTGATATTGGCGGTGCTCCAGGGGGTACAGCTATCATCGGTGTTTGTCACAAACCCTGAACCATTCCAGTACTCCGCGGAAAACGGCATCAGTAACTCATCCACATTTTCGGGGCCGTAGACGTTTTCGATTTGCAGGCGGCCGTAGCGGATTTCACCTGAAGATGTTGGCATAAACACCGAAGGAGCTGGAGCTGTTACCAGCGCAGGTGGCAACCAGGACACGCCATCGGCATCGGCGACACCGGAAATCCCGAAAGAGAGGCTCGGACTGAAAGGGGCAATAGCCGAATCGACCGTCTTTATGTAGCGAAACTGATCCACGGCGGAGTAACGATAGAAAATCGGCTCACCATCGGTTCGAGGCTCGATCTCTCCCAGATCCATGTTCACCTGCAAAGGCACAGGCACCCCGCCACTGCCTGACAAAATCGCTACGTCATCCCCCACCGGCCAGCTTCGCACAAAACCATCCGCCGCCAGCTTCATGAAGTTACCCACCAGATAGTTTTCGGTAACCTCCCCTCCTGCGGCACGGGGAGTGACCTTCAAGCGCGGAGTCACCAACCACCCGAAATCCTGACCGGTGTATGTGAAATCATTCGTTCCTGCCGTACATGCCGCTTCCATCGCGCCTTCATCGAGTAACTCGAGGTCTAATCGTGAAGGTATGAAACGTCCTACCGGCCCCGAGGGATGAACCATTTTCAGGGTACGCGCAACTCCGGCGCCCAGGTAGGCATCGTCGGTAATGGTGCCGGAAAGGGCGATTATGCCGACCTCGGGAAACGAAAAATCCGCCGCCGACGCCATACCACCCGCAAATGCCGCCAATGGATTGGAGCCCCCAACCAAACCCGGGGTATTGCCAGGCGTTGGCGCAACGAGATCGGCTTGAACGGTCACTGCCTCGCCCTCCTGACCAAATGCGAGTGCCTTGGTGTTATCCCAGATATCCGCACCGAGGTCCGCCTGGCCGTCACCGTCGGTGTCATCCAGTGCATCGTAAAGAACCCCCTTGGCCTCGACGGTGAAGGCCTCGCCCGCTGCCTTGAATCGAGGGCCATTGGCATCCGTCGCGCCCGGATTATCGGGAACCCGGATGGCTATGCCAAATGGCCGGGCCGTCCAGGGCGCACCTGCGGAAGTTGAGGGAATCGGGATTGGCGAGCCATCCAGAGCTTTGGCATAGCCGCTGATACCATCGAGAAGCCGGAGGGTATAATGGCCAACATCCGGTGCCAGCAGACTGAATGTTCCGGAACCGCCGCTGAACGTAACCTCTAACGTTTCCGCACCGGCAACATCGGGTACCTGGTCCAGCGCGCTCGCCGAAGAAATAGAAGGAGCCAGACCGGACGGATCCGAAGGCGTACGATCAAGCCATGCCTGAAGGGCGTAGGTGCCCTCATAGTCCCCTGCTATGGAACAGTCGCCGGTATCATCACGCTTGAGTAGATCTACGCGATACTGGTGGCGGCGTCCCGCTATCAGGTCATCGCCCAGATCATCCTCAGAGGTAATACGCAGCACATTCTCGAGAAACTCAATGGTATTACTTGTACCAGCAACCCCAAGCGCCTCATCACGAACGGTCACTGTCAGGATATCCGCGTGGGTATTCGATAACAGAAGACTGACCTGGCCTCCGTCTCCGGCAACAAAATTGTAGAACCCATTGCCATCATCGCTGCTGTCGGGATCGGGAGCCAACGTCCCCTGACCGTCACCCCGATTCCAGGTACCGTGACCCGATGACGTTGACAGTCGGACGGTCCCGTCATAGCCGGTCATCACGTTGCCATTGCCATTGATTGCACTCACCGTCACAGAATGAGGAGCACAGACACTGGCAGCGGCATCAGCAACAATCTCGAAACCGGCCAGCGTAGTGGCGGGATTTAGCGGACTGATTTCACCGATGCCGATTTGTGAAAGAAAGGTTCCTCCGAAGGTCTCACCAGCAGCCAAAGGTGGCACACCGAGAGCAAGGTAGAAGCTTTCCGCAACGGTTTCGGGCGTTCCGCCCGTGTCAACGGGCAAATTCTTGCTGGTTTCTCCGGCTGCGAAGACCAAAACGCCCGAAACAGCCGTGTAATCGGAGGGCGTCACTGCCGAGCCATTGCGTGTCTCATAGGCAATTTCCAGAGGATCGGAAGGTGCGGTACTCAGGCTGATTGTAAAAACAGCCGGACTGCCTCTCGATACAACCGGATTATTGATTGAAATCTGCGGCAGATTAACGGTGTCACCACCATCGTTAGTATCTCCGGAAGTCGAATCTCCGCCGGATTTACCGGGATCGAGATTCCAGTCTCCGGCACCATCGGGCTTACGCATGGTCAGTTTGCCGGAGTTACCACCTCCAGCATCAATCACCGATCGTATTTCGCAGGTATCATCTTCAAGGGTAGACACATCAGCGACTGCACCACTGTCGGCAAGGTCCACAACTCGAAGATAATCGATGGTATCGCCGTTACCGTCACTCAGCCGTATTTCAATGCCGCGCAAGTCAACGTTCGTGCCGCCAAGATCCGAGCTATCCATGACCAACCAGGGAAAGGTACTGTCACTAGCCAGATCAAGGCCCCGTTCCCCGCTGCACTGAATGGTAGGATTTTGTTTACCGTCAGAACTACAAAAACTCAGGGTCCAATTATCATACACGCTCGCATCGATAGCAGAGCTGAGCACTTTGACCTCGATAAAGTTCTCGGTATCAGAGACCTCATTGATCACCGCAAGACCCGCATAATCGTCGGAGCACTCAGCCCAAAGCAACTGGCTGAACACGAGCATGCCTAGAGCAAACAAACGCCTCATCGAACCCGAACCTCCACAACCCGCCGGGCCGACTCACTTCCCGCTCCGCAGATTCCCGTGCTCTCAAGCGTGAAAACGCGATCACCCCCACTCCCCGGTATTGAAAGCGGAGCAGTAGCATTACATTGGACCTCAGCGCGACATTCCCTTAACGCATTGACCGAGAAGTTTACCGAAGCCGAAACCGTCGCACAGTCTCCACCGCCGAGCACCTCCGCTACCGCCAGCTGTGCTCCACTCTCTGAGGCATAAAAAGCTCGCTGAGATTGAACCTGCAAACTCACGGACTGCCCGGTAGCCTGCTGAAGCTGGGCCATACCAACAACCAGCAGTGCCAGCACGGTGATGACGAACAAGGCAATCGGCAGACCAATGCCTTTCTGCCTGCAGATCGTTGGAGGTGGATTGAAGCGCAAATCAAGGCACATTCCGGATCTGCACCTCCTGGCTTACTGACGTGGTCTCGCCACTTCGGGGGTCTTCGAGGATAAAGGAAAAATTCACCAGGGCGCCTCGCTGGAGCGTGGGCGGACTGAAGGCAAAATTCACGGTGCCGGTCAGATTTGCGGCCAGCACTTCGCGGGTTCCACCGATCGGGGGTATCGGCTGAGCAGAGCTCCTCCCGTAATCACTGTATCGGTAGAGAAACCTTCCACTCTGACAATAACTAACAGGCGAACCCACCACAAACAGGCGTCGCTGGGGCGAGCGCTGGCTGAACCGATGGGCCGCAGAGAGATCAATGACAGCTGGCGAGACACTGTTGTCGATACCGGTGATCAAAGGGCTCACAGGGCCAGGATTGCCGGTATCGTAGAGATCACTGACCGTTGTGGAGCCGTAGCCATAGATCAGCACACGGGCCTCCCCCAGCGGCGGGGTATTGGCGAAGGGCGCGACTTCGATCTCATCAAAGCCAGGTCCTCGGGTCAGGCGGACATAGGGGGTCACCGACAGGACCGGCAGCCACTCGATACAGGCCCCCGATATGCGAACTGAGATGGGAAACGCCTGCCGTAATTCCCGGGATATCTGTTCACTAACCACCACACCCTGCAGAGCACGCTGCTGCCGGGCGCCGACATCGAGGGCCCCCTGCGTCGACAGTGTGACGAACTGGACCGAGATTGTAGCGATGATCGCCAACAGAACAATCACCATCACCAGTTCAACGAGGGTAAAACCGGCTGACCGTCGCATCAGAAATTCGCCCGGTAGGCGGTGAACAGCCAGTTCTGGCCGGAGGGATCGGTGACAGTGATGTCGACGCGTTTGGCATCCTCATTGGCAACACCGACCTCGGAACCGGCGCAGGCAACGGTCACACTGACCGAGAAACTGCCATAGCCGGAGAGATCATTTCCTTCCCCGTCCTGGGGCGGTGAATCCGCCAAACCATCGTAGTCATCGGCGTCATCAAAGGCTGACCGGGTCTCGCCATCGGGCCCCGCGGTAGCGCAATCCACATCACCCGACGCCACTTTGCCGCCACCCACCGGCGTCGATTCGTCATAGTAGCGGGTCAGGATCTCATCCATGTACAACTGAGAGAGGGTCACGGCTCGAGTCTGGTCGAGCGGGTCAGCGCTCCGGCCACTAATCACCGCAAAAGCACCGACCACACCAGCGATGGCAACGCCGAGCACCACGATGGTGATGATCAGCTCAACCAGGGTTACACCGGACTGCCGCTTCACTGGCAGGCTCCCTGATAGACCGAGCCCAGGGCACTCAGGCACAGATCGAACTGGCTGGAGCCGGTAATGCGGATATCGATGTCTTGACGGGCTACCGGAGCTGCGATACGACCCAGTCCGTCAAACGAAACGGTGAGTCCTGTTGCAGGAATCACCGAATAGGTGCCCCCACTAAGCCGGTAACTCATTGAGGCACCGTCCCGGGTCAGGGTGAAGGTATCACCAGCAGCGTCGAATTGGAGCTCGTCAAATGACTGGCGGATGACCACATTTTTGGCAGAACTCCCCGCCAGCGCTGCCTGTTGGGCAAGCAGCGTGACGGAGGAGAGTTGGTGGGTGGCCAGTAGAGGGGAGAAGGCTGAGCGGCTGGTAAGCAGCCCGATACCCAGTGCGGAGAGCACTCCTATCAGGATAATCACCATAACCAACTCTACTAGTGTGAAACCAGTCGATTTCTTCTTGCTGGCTCCCATATGCGTCGTAAGCTCAATTTTCGTATAAAAGTTTATCCGTTACAGCCGGAGGCATCGACTGTAATCGCACGGGGGGCAGTCTCATCTGTGCCTGTTGTAGTTGGATCATCAGCTGTTGCTGCGGTGTAAGTTACACGGCAGTTCGGGGTCCCAGCGGTACCATCGTCCGGTGCAAGGGAGTAAGTGATAGAGTCGCCACCATTTGTGCCCCCACCAGTGGCTTGAAAGTCGCTACTTACTTGAGCTGCGGCACCAATACCATCGGCATTAGCGGTGGGGTATCCTGCAACCATTGTGATGGATGCCCCCTCAAGGGTCACAGGAGCAGCGGCCAAGCCATTATCAGCAGCTTGCCGCGCGTGTGCTATGGAAGCTGCAGAGCGCATGGCTCCAGCAAGACCGTTTACCGATGAAGTACGAGCCTCACCACCAAAATCCGCAAACCGCGGCAAAGCAAACGCGGCCAGAATTCCCAGAATCACAATCACCATCACCAGCTCGATGAGGGTGAAACCTTTCTCTTTCCTGCTCGGAATCATGTCTTTCATGTCTCTACTCCGCTTTTAATGTTATCCAGTAAATCAGTTCAGGTTGGTAGTGACCGAACCTGTATTAGCGTTATAAGTAATTGTCTTGGTAGCTGTGCCATCAAGTTGGTAAGTGAAAACACACGCAGGCGGGGTTGCAGTCGCGATATAGTCAACATCGGTACCCGAAGCCGCAACGGTCGGCGCATTGGATTGCAGCAGTGCGCTCCAGAGGTCCGCACAAATGGTGGCGTCTACGTTGTTGGGATCATTGGCTCCACTAATGGAAACCGGCCAACCCTCGGCGCTTACATCCACATTGCCATCACCAAAACCTGCCACATCGTCCGCAGCGCCTGACAGGCCATTGGTAACCCACTGAGCCTTAGTCAGAGCCACCGCAGCAGACAATGCACCAGCGGTTGCCTTCACATTGGAGCGATGCGCCTCCTCAGAAAGCTGCGCAAACCGCGGCAATGCAAAAGCCGCCAGAATTGCCAGGATGGCAATGACCACCACTAGCTCAATCAGGGTAAAACCCCGGTTATTTTGCTGAATGTTCATTACAGCTCCTTTGATTGATTTATCACTGAATTTTCTCATATCTGCCATTAACCCCATAGTTAATAAGGCTTTTGCTGACCAAAATTCACACGATTTAACAGCAGCCCCACCGCCCGGCGTTCGGGAACCTTTGCCAGCCGGGTAAACTCCGTTTCCACCCGCCAGAAAAGCCACTCCACCTGTTCCGGGCCGCCATTCAATCCTGGAAACTCCGCCCACCGGGACCGGTACACCAGAACCCGCTCGTCCCGACTGAAACACCAGCTGCCTTTCCGGTGTTCCACCCCGCTGCAATCACCGCCCCAGTTCATGGGGGCCGACTGCAGCAAGTCCACTGGATTGGTGCCTTGCCAATCCTCCAACCTTCCGCCGGTCAGCATGACCTCGGCGCCTTTCACCACCAGTGCGCTGCGGAGCTGGTTCAGCATCAGCTGCACACTCTGTCTTTCCGCCTGGGCGGCGGTGCGTTCAAGGGACATGAGCAGTACGCTGACCGACACACCCAGCAGGCAAAATGCCACCAACCACTGAAACCGGCGGTGGTTGTCCGCCCCGACATAGCCCACGGCGTTAACCGCAGCCAAGTCAGCCCCGCCCCATGGCTGCCGAGCCGAGATCCCAGATGGGCAGGAATACGCCCAGCGCCAGGATCAGGACCAGTATGCCCATGGCCACAATCAGGATCGGCTCGATGGATTCCGCCAGCCGCTTCAGGCCGTAGTCGATGTCTTCGTCATAGAAATCGGCGACGTTGGTGAGCATTTCGTCCACCGCGCCAGTTTCCTCCCCCACTGCAATCATCTGCAGGATCAGGGGCGTAAACATGTCGCTCTGGCGCGCGGTTCGCAGCAGGCTTTCGCCCCGCTCGATCCCGGCCCGCATTTCCCGGATGTGCAGTGCAATCCAGGCGTTATCGGTGGCTTCCCCGGTTACGGTCAGGGCATGGTTGACCGGCATTCCGGCAGCCAGCATGGACGCGAGGTTTCGGGAGAACCGGCTCAGGGTGATCAGCTCCAGCAGATTGCCAATCACCGGGAGCCTCAACTTGTAGCGATCCCAGGTGATTCGGCCCTGCTCGGTCTGTTTCCATTGCCTTAAGAGCAGGCCGCCCGAGGCAACCGCAAACAGCACCACGTACCAGTAACCGAGCAAAAAGTTCGAGGTGCCCACCAGCACCTGGGTCAGGAACGGCAGGTCCGCCCCGAGCTTGTTGAACACCGTGGCGAACTTCGGAATCACCAGGAAATTCACCACCATCAGGGCCGCCAACAGCGCCACCACTACAAACATCGGGTAGCGCATGGCCTGTTTCAGCCGACGTTTGGTGTCTCGCTCCAGTTCCAGAATGTCGGCCAGACGCTTGAAGGCATCGTCCAGCCGGCCGGTGTTCTCGCCCACGTGGATCATGGCGACGAACATGTCAGAGAAAACATCCGGATGGGCCTGCATGGCAGCCGCCATGGCGGTGCCGCCTTCAAGTCTTGCCGTTACATCGTCGAGCACGTCCGCCAGTACCGGTGAGCGCGAGGTCTCGGCCAGCCCGCGCATGGTCCGGATCAGGGGGATGCCCGCCCGGGTCAGGGAATGCATCTGGCGGCAGAACACGATCAATTCATCCAGGGTCACCTTGCCCCGGAACACCGCCAGCCGGTTGACCCGGTCGGACAGGGATCGGGTCTCGGCCTGTTCCCGGATGGTCAGGGGCGTGATGCCCCGGCGCATCAGCTCGGCGGCAGCAGCATCGGCGTTGCCGGCAATCAGTGAGCCCTGCTTCACGCTGCCATTGGTATCCTTGCCCCGGTAGGAGAACTGCATCAGACAGCTCCTCCGAGGGGTTCATCGGGCCCCGGAAATTCATCTTCCGGCGAAAACTCGCCTTCGGAGGTGGCCGCCACTCGGGCCACTTCTTCCAGGGTGGTCACACCCCGCAGGGCATAGTCCATGGCACACCGGCCCAACGGACGGTATAGGGGACTCTGGCGGGCCGCCTTGCTGAAGCCGGAAACATCCTGCTGGCGCAGGGTATCCAGCATGGGCTCGTTCATCTCGAGCATTTCATAGACACCGATCCGCCCCTTGTAGCCGGTGTTGCTGCATTGGTAGCAACCGCGGCCGTGGACAAATCCGGCTTCCCGGTCCAGGGGATCGAGATCGAAGGTTTCCAGCCACACCCGTTCCTGCTCGGTGGGCTCGTAAGGCGCGGAACAGTTCTCGCACACCCGGCGCACCAGGCGCTGGGCCACTACCCCGAGTAGGGAACTGGACACCAGGAACGGCTCCGCACCCATGTCGATCAGGCGCATGGCGCTGCTGATGGAATCGTTGGTGTGCAGTGTGGACAAGACCAGGTGACCGGTCATGGCCGCGCGCAGGCCAATTTCCACGGTCTCCCGGTCCCGCATCTCGCCTACCAGCATGATGTCCGGGTCCTGGCGCAGGCCGGCCCGGAGTACATCGGCAAACTCGAGGCCGATCCGGGGATGGACCTGTACCTGGGTAATTCTGGGTAGCCGGTATTCCACCGGATCTTCGGCGGTAATGATCTTCACTTCCGGGCGGTTGAGTTCGCTCAGGGCCCCGTACAGGGTGGTGGTCTTGCCGCTGCCGGTGGGGCCGGTCACCAGGATCATGCCGTGGGGCTTGCGAATCATCCGCCGGAAACGCTGGAGCAGTTCCTCCGGCATGCCAATGCTGTCGAGATCCAGCAGGCCCTGGCTCTGATCGAGCAGACGCATGACCACGGATTCACCGTACTGCACGGGCATGGTGGAGATCCGGACGTCAATGCTCCGGCCCTTCACCCGCACGTTGAAACGGCCATCCTGGGGCAGGCGCTTCTCCGAGATATTCAGGCCTGCCATCAGCTTCAGGCGCAGGACAAGGGCGGCATTTACGCGCTTTTCTTTCATGACCTGCTCTTGCAGGACACCATCCACCCGCTGCCGGATCCGGACCACGGTCTCATCAGGCTCGATGTGAATGTCGGAACTGCGGGCCTGCACGGCATCCTCGAACAGGGTCTTGAGCAGTCGGACCACCGGTGCGTCTTCGCTCTCCGATTCCTCTGACATGCTGGCAAGGTCAAAGGCGTCGTCGGAAAGCTCATCCTCCAGCTCTTCGGCCAGGGAGGCGATCTCTTCGGTGCGGCGATAAACCAGGTCGAGCGTGGAAAGCAGTTCGCTCTCGCGCACCACGGCCTGTCGAATCGGCTGTTTCAGGACCCGGACCAATTCGTCGTAGGCAAAGATATCCAGGGGATCGGCCATACCCACCAGCAGTTCGCCGCCCTGCTCGTCCAGCACCAGGGACCTGAAACGGCGGGCCATGGCTTCGGGCAGCCGGCGCACCAACTGCTCATTGAAGCGGAAGTGGCGTAGCTGGACGAACGGCAGGTTCAGCTGCCGTGACAGCATGTTGAGGATGGTGTCCTCATCCACATAGCCCAGGTCCACCAGGGTCTTGCCCAGCTTGCGGCCACTGTTTTTCTGTTCCCGCAGGGCGGTCTGCAGCTGCTCCTCGGTAATGACGTCGTTCTGCACCAGCAGGTCGCCAAGACGGAGCTTTTTCTTCGGTTCCGTAGCCATTCAGCCTGCCTGTAATTGCTTCAAACGTTCACGAACATACTCCGCCAGGGACTGCGACAGCCCCGGCAGTGCTGCGGCCTGGGTATAGGCCCGCTTGGCACTTGCACCCTTGCCCTGGGATTCCAGCGCTACACCAAGGCCTACCCACCAGGCGGCCCGGCTGTCATCGGTCGTCAGCAACGCGGTCCATTGTTCAGCGGCCGCACCACTCTCTCCGGCCTGTTGCAGCAGGGTCGCCAGAGTTACCCGATATTCGATATTTCCTTCCAGGGGCGGTACCTGGCTGCGCAAGACGTTTACCGCACCATTGAGGTCACCGGTCGCCAGCAAGGCCCTGGCCCGGAGCAAGCGCAATTCGGGCACGTCCATGACCTCCGGTGCCGGCAGCCAGGCCAGGGCAATTTCCGGCTGCCCTTCCACCAGCAGGGCACGGGCCAGAGTTGCGCGACTTACCGGCGCCTGCTGTTCCGCCAGCAGGGCGCGCAACCTTTCGCCAGCTTCCCGGAAACGGCCTTGCCTGACCAGGGAGGCCAGCTTACGGCTCACCCGGCGATCAATACTCTCGGGGGTCTCGCGCACTTGTTTAACCTGTGCGGGTTCGGTTTCGACCGGTTGCTCCCGGCTTTGCTCTGACTCAGCCGGTTCAGACTGAGCGTTCTGGGCGACCTGTTCTTCAGGGGCCGGCGCGGGCTCGGGCTTGGACTCTGGAGCAGGTTCTGGTTCATTTCGGGGCCCGGTTTCCGGCGCCTCTTCAGGCACTTTCACCAGCACCGGCTCCGGGTCTTTTACCTGCACCGTCTCGGTGACTGGCGGCTCAGCCGGAACCTCCAAACCCGGTGCCTCAGGCTTCGGATCAACAGTGGGTTCCTTAGAGCTGTTTTCTGGTTGCTCCAAAACCGGCGGCAGTGAATCCGGTGCCCCTGCCTGTGCGGTTTCAGGAACTCCCTGATTGTCGGCAAGCAAGGCATAACCCGCCACGACAGACAGCACAGCCACCAGCATCGCCAGCACCGGCACCAGCCGGCTTTTCCGGGCCGGCGCCGAGTAAGCCTGGCCAGTGTAGGCAGCAGGCGCCTCCGGCTTCTGCTGGCGTTGCTCCGCCGCCCGGAGCGCGTCGTTCAGCAGGCTCATAACCACCTCGCTAGCAGGCCGGGCTGCCTGGCGCTTTCGGTATCCCGGATGGCGCTGAGCACATGGGCGCGGCTCACCTGTCGGGCGCCCTGCCCCCACGCCGCCAACATGGCCTTGTGGGCCAGGATGTTCACCAGTCTGGGAACCCCGCCGGAAGCGCGGGTAATGAGTTTCAAGGCCCCGGGAGCGAACAGGTCGCCGCCGTTATAACCGGCCTGGGCCAGCCGGTGGCGCAGGTAGTGGCTGACAGATTGCCGGTCGAGGGCGTTCAGCTGATACTGAAAGGTAATGCGCTGGCGCAACTGACGAAGGCTCTCCTTGCCGAGCAGCGCATCCAGTTCCGGCTGACCGAACAGCACTACCTGCAACAGCTTGGTACTTTCTGTTTCCAGGTTGGTGAGCAGCCGCAGCGCCTCAATGGTGGCCTCTGGCATCGCCTGGGCCTCATCAATCACCAGCACCACCGGTTGCCCGGCCATGGCCAGTTCGATCAGCCGCTCATTCAGGGCCTTGAGTACCTGATGGGTGTTGGCACAGCGGCTCACATCCACACCCAACTCCTCCGCCACCGCCTCGTAGAGGGTTTCTGGCGGCAAGTGGGGATTCGGGATGTAAGCCGTGCTGGCTTTCCTGTCCAGGTTGTTCAGCAGCAAGCGGCACAACAGGGTCTTGCCGGTTCCCACTTCACCGGTAATCTTGATAAACCCTTCCCGCTCTTTCAGCGCCACGAGCAGCAGTTCCAGCGCATCGGCATGGCTGGGCGCCCGCAGGAAGTAGCGGGTGTTGGGCGTCAATGCGAACGGTGCTTCCTGCAGTCCGAAATGGGTCTCGTACATATCAGCGAGGTGCTTTCTCCGGCTCCGGAGTGACTGAGCGCGAGGACTGCAGCAGTTCCCGCAATACTTCCATACGCTCACGGCTCGCGGAAACATCCGCGTTCATGGTCGACGTCTGGGCCACCACCGGGCGCAGCAGGATCACCAGCTCGCTCTTGCGGGACTCGAACCGGCGTTGCTTGAACAGCTCACCGACCAGGGGAATTTCACTGAAGAAAGGCACCGAGGAATTGGTGTCCTCACTGGTATTCTGGATCAGGCCACCGATCACCACGATCTGGCCACTTTCGGCCCGGACCACGCTGTCAGTCTCCCGGACCTTGCTGGCCGCCAGCGGCAGAGTCACATCTCGCTCACCGATAGTGATTATTTTTTCCTGGTCATTCACTTCGCTCACGGACGGATGCACGTGCAGGGTGATGTTTCCGTCCTCGCCAATCTGAGGCGTTACATCCAGGGAGATGCCGGAGAAGAACGGCGTCAGCTCCACGGAGGTGGAAGTGCTGTCCGAACCGGTGACGGCAGAATTCTCGTCATCGAAGTCGATGTCGGTCACAAAGAATTCGTCGGTGCCTACCTTGATCACCGCCTTCTGGTTGTTCACCGTGGAAATCCGCGGGCTGGAGAGAATTTGCACGTTACCCTGGGTACCCAGCAGTTCGATCAGCGCGGTAAAACTGCCTTCCCGGAACGTGGCGGAAAACAGGCCGCCGATGTCAGCTGTTTGAATGGCCTGTCCCGCCAGGCTCTGGGCGGTGAAATCCGCTGGCAATCCGTCTGCAGCCGTTACCGAGGAGGCGCGCTGGAGATCGGACCAGTTGATGCCCTGCTGGTAACCTTCGTTAAGTGCCACCTCCAGAATCTTGGCCTCCAGCACAACCTGCCGCTGCATAATCAGCTCGGTCCGGCGCAGGTAATCTTCCACCAGCCGCAGCTGTTCGGAACCACCCCGCACCATGATCAGGCCCGGGCCCGGGTTCACGATCACCTGGCCACCCTCACTGGTACTGACGATCATCTCAACGGAGGTACGCAGATCCTGCCAGAAATCGGATTCGGTCTCGGTGGAGATCGCGGTGCCGATCAGGCTCCGGGTCTCGCCGTTGTCGGTATCGCCATTGCTGGCGTTGCTGCGGGAACTCGTTACCTGGCCGGAGCTCACGCGGGTTTCGGAACCACCCTTGCGCTTGAAATGCAGATAATCGATGGGAAAGATCCGGGTCTGGATGCGATCGGCGTTGACCTGGTACAAGCGGCCCTTGCGCTGGATATCCAGGCCATACAGATCGGCAACAATGTCCATGACCTCAGGAACGGTGACATCCCGAAGACGAAGGTCGAAAGCGGTCGTGACTTCCGGATGCACCACAACGTTGAACCGGGTGCCGGTCACCAGGGACTGGAAGAAGCTGTCCGCCGCCACGCCCCGGGCATTGACGTCAAAGCGCTCCTCCAGATCATTGTCCGCAGCAAGGGGCGGCAGCAGCTGGGCGCTGATATCGGCAGGCATGGCAGACGTCGCAGGTTCGGGAGAGCCATTCCCACCCTGTTGTTCCGCTTCGACCTGTTCGAGGGTTCGCACGATATCGTCCGCCGCGTCTGTGGATGTCGCCGCCCCCGTGCGCATCAGCGGGTTGTTGCTGCAGGCGGTCAGTACCATCCCGGCAGCAATGATCAAGGCCAGCTTCTTGAATGAATTCATGGTTGCCTGAATTTCTGTCATTGGGTTCCCCGCACTTGCGGAAGCTTGTCCAGGTAAAGGACCCGAGGATTGCCCCGATCCAGCACCTCGACCCGGTCCTGATGAATTTTTCTGACGCGGATACCATTGGCACCCTGGCCCTCCCGGAGCGCTTCGCCTTCAATCACCGCCACCTTGCGATCCCGGCCATAGACGATCGAGTCCAGGGACAGGGACCTTGCCGGCTGGCTCCGGATCGCCGGAGCTTCAGTACCGGGCGGTTTGGTAGGATCCTGCAGGGCCGCGACCGGCATGCTGGCGAGCAAAGCGATAATGGCGATTAATGATCCGGCGAATCTCATGTCATACCCCTAGCCAGGCCTTTTCCAGGCTCAGCGTGCGCACCTCGATCACGGCTTCTCCGGCCGGCCAGGACGTGGCGTCGTAACTCAGCCGCACCCATCCGAGCCGGTCATCCATCGCCTCAAGACGCTCCAGGTACGCGAGTACATCCAGGTAGCCGCCCTGAACCCGAAGCTCCACGGAGTGCGCGAACAACAGCGGCTCTGGCTGCTTACCACCAGCCTCACCAGTTCCGGAGCCGCTTGTTCCGGAGTCCGCGTACACCGGCTCCGGTGTTTTCAATTCCAGTGTCTGCAGAGTCAGGTTGTCCTGCGCCGCCAGAATTTCCCGCAACAACGCTACCATCGCCCTTGGCGCGATCAGTTGGCCTGCGGTCTCGGCCACCTGCTGATCAAGCTGGTCCAGACGACTCTGCCGCTGCTCCAGGCGTTGACGCAGCTCCGCAGAAGGGTCTTGGGCCAGTATCTGTTCCAGCTCCTGTTGCCGGGCAAGCAGATCCGTCTGGCGGGTTTCCGCCAATACCCGACGGCTTTCCAGATTCCGGATCTCCTGGCTGACCGGGGCCAGCGCGAGCTCCCATCCGGCGAAGAGCACGACCACCAGCCCGGTGACCAGCAACAGCACCCGCTCCCTGGCGGGGCGATCATTGAACCAATCTCCGAGCCTTGCCAGACCACTCTGTCGAGCGTCGCTCATGACTCCTCCCCGGCACCAGGCTCACTGGCCACAAAGAATTCCACCCAGTTACCTTCATCCGGGCGATCAAGGCGGAACACTCCGAACGTCCTGCCGGTGAAAGCCGGCGCCTGCCCCAACTGTTCCAGGTACAGTGGCACCTGCGCCGAGGTACGGGTCCGGCCCTCGATCTGAATTCGCTGGGGCTGGGCCTCCAGGACTATGCCGGTAAGCCAGACATTCTCCGGAATCTGCCGGGCCAGGGCCGCCATCTGCGGGGAAAAACCTTGCCCCGGGCTGACCACCAACCCTTCCACGCGCTCCAGAAGGCGTTGGCGCCTGGCCAGGGTCTCACTGATACGCTGCAATGCCGCCTCCAGCTCGGGATCCGGCTGGCGACGCTCGACCGCCTCGGACAGGCTGGCCACCGCCTCATCCAAATGGACATTCTGTTGCTCCATCCCGGTGACCTCTCGCGCCAAGTGCCGCTGCTCGTGACTGAGCCAGGCGGCATAGCCGGCAATAACCAGTATCAGCACAACGGTAATAGCGAGTGCCCTGGCCGCAGACAACCGCTGTTGCCGTGGACGCAGTTCACTGGTGTAAAGGTTGACCTGCTGAATCATTTGCCTGTCTCCCCGACCAGCGGTAAGCCGGCACTCCAGGCCGGCAGGCAGCGACTGTCGACGGCACTTTCCAGCCCGAGGGCAGCCCAATCCAGGTTGCTGACGCCGGCAGCCAGGTAGGAGGACAGCATCGATGCCAGGGGCAGATCGCGGTCCTTCGCAACCAGGTGGATATGGGCTGGGGGCACCTGACCCATCTGGCTTTCGTAGTAATCCAGGGAACGTTGCATTTCGAGGGCCAGCGCCTGTACCACGCTTTCCTGCCGGGCCGCATCACGCAGCCCTGAGGCAGACACATCAAGGCGCCGGGAAAGGTAGAGGGTGTGCCCCCGGCAAATGATCATCTGGCCGTAATTTTGGCGAAGGTGAACCAGAGCGGCGCCTTTGCTGTCCGGATCGAGCCTCGCTGCCAGGTTACGCAGGGCCAGCTCGGCAATATCAATACGACCCGGCTTGAGGCCGGATTGCTGTACCAGTGCAACCAGTTCCTTGAGGAGAGATTTACGGGCCGCAACCACATTCACCAGCTCGCCACGGCCACGGGCGGCATCAGCGGGAAACGGAAACACGTCGGAAATAGCATCGGTGGGACTGAATTCCAGCAGATCCCGGAGCTTCCACTTGAGGGCATCGGCAAGCTCGGCGTCGTCGAGACCCGCCGGGCGTTCCATCTGGAATACCTGGTACTGCTCCATAGGCAAGACCAGGTCTGCGAGCCCGCCGCTCCAGCCCAGTTCACCCACGAGGGAACCGAGCACCTCGGCTCTCCGGGCCGGCGGGCATTCAACAAACCCGAACTGCTGTGCCGGGGAGGCAGGCGCCACCGACCAGGCGATACCATCCGGACGTACCTCCAGGGCTACACGCACGGGTGATCCGCCAGGTCTCAAGAATCCGGTGATCTTGTTGAAAATTGGGTTTTGAAACATGAGCCAACGCTGGAAGCGGGGCCACTCGCAAGGCCCGTATTATCATTATGGGTCTGAGAAACAGACCAAACTCTAATTGACCCGGAATGATAGGTTAAAAAGCGAGCGCAGCTCCATGTTTTTTTGAACCATTTCACGTTCTTTTGCACTGAAGTAACAAAAAGCCCCGGAAGCGCTTGCTATCCGGGGCTTTTTCTGAACAACCGATCCGATTCAGAAATCAGAAGGGAATGTCGTCATCAAAATCGTCAACCGGCTCAGGCATGCTGCCCTGGGACGGCTGACTGTAACCACCTGACTGCTGGCCCTGGGCCGGTGCATTCTGCTGGCCAGCCGGCGCGTTGTAGTTTGACTGCTGCGGGCGGCCCGCCGGGGCGCCCTGGCTCATACCACCTTCGCCACCACGGCTGTCCAGCATCTGCATCTGGCCGTTGATGTCGACCACCACTTCGGTGGTGTAACGGTCCTGTCCATCCTGCCCCTGCCATTTGCGGGTCTGCAGCTTGCCCTCGATGTAGACCTTTGAGCCCTTGCGCAGATACTGCCCGGCCACTTCAGCCACCTTGCCGAACAGCACGATACGGTGCCACTCGGTTTTCGGCACCAGCTGACCGGTCTGACGATCCTTGTAGCTCTCATCGGTTGCCAGGTTCAGGTTCACCACGGCATTGCCGTTCGGGGTATAGCGGGTCTCCGGGTCCTGGCCCAGATTGCCGATAAGAATGACCTTGTTTACGCCTCGTGCCATCATCAACTCCTGAATGTATTTTCAAGGGAAGCCGCACTCCCTGCGACCTTCCGGATTTCAATAATCGTTACCCTGCCGGACAAACGCCAGCTCCGCAAGTAACCCTTCATCAAATTTCTGCCTGTCCACCTTCAGGTAGGCGGTAGCGGCATCTTCGACGATAACCACATCCTGAACCCCGGGCAGGCGACGCAGGCGTTCATCAATATCGTCGTAGGTCTGGCTGACTGCCTGCTGC
The DNA here is from genome assembly GCF_039523335.1 of Marinobacter szutsaonensis. Classification (NCBI taxonomy): domain Bacteria; kingdom Pseudomonadati; phylum Pseudomonadota; class Gammaproteobacteria; order Pseudomonadales; family Marinobacteraceae; genus Marinobacter; species Marinobacter szutsaonensis. The sequence goes on from NZ_BAAAFC010000003.1 coordinate 148,865, forward strand.
AACTGTACCACGAAACTGGTGGTATAACCCGGTGCCGGCATGGTCAGGGCCACCAGTAACCAGACCGCCAGCACAGCCACCATCATCCATACCACACCCTCAACTCCGGCCGTTTCCAACAGGACACCACCCAGGGCACCACCAAGAAACGCACCCAGGAACTGGGAGGTGGAGTACACCCCCATGGCCGTGCCCTTGCTCGCCGCCGGCGCTTCCTTGCTGATCAGCGACGGCAGGCTGGCTTCCAGCAGGTTGAACGCCATAAAGAAGAAGAACAACACGCCCCACGCCATGACCAGACTCACACCCAAACCGGCCAGACCGGCGGTCGCCAGGGTCAGCAGGGCAATGGCACCGCAGAGCACCGGCTTCATCTTGCGTTTCTTCTCGCCGATGATAATAAACGGCACCATGGCGAAGAAAGAGGTCACCATGACCGTGAGGTAGAACCACCAGTGCGAACTGGCGGCCAGACCCAGCTGCTCCTCAAGCACCGACGGGAACACCAGAAACAGTGCGGTCAATACCAGGTGCAAGGCGAAGATGCCGAAGTCCAGCCGAACCAGGCGGCCGTCCATCAGCACCCGGCCAAGCATGTCCTTTGCCGGGTGGGTATCGGCGCTGATCTTGTGCTGGTGCGGAGTGGGCACTACCCGGTTCACGATCACCAGGGCAATCAGCGCCAGCACTGCCGTAGCGTAGAAAATTCCCTGAAGTCCCCACGCGGCACCCAGCAACGGCCCCAGTACCAGGGACACCGAGAACGACAACCCGATAGAAATACCCACCGTGGCCATGGCCTTGGTGCGCTCCTCTTCCCGGGTCAGGTCACTGAGCAGCGCCATCAACACACTGGCAATCGCGCCGGCGCCCTGGAGAATCCGACCGGCAATTACGACGTATATGGAGTCAGTTGCCGCGGCGAGCAGACTTCCCGCGGCAAACAGGATCAGGCCCAGATAAATCATTTTCTTGCGACCGACGCGGTCGGACAGAAGCCCGAAGGGGATCTGTAGCAAGGCCTGGCTCAGGCCGTAAGCGCCGATGGCAAAGCCGAGTAACGCGGGCGTGGCACCCCGGAGGTCGTCACCGAGCAGCATGAACACCGGCATGACCATGAACAGCCCCAGCATACGCATGGCATAGACCGATGCCAGGGCTGCTACGGAGCGTTTTTCCAGCGCGTTCATCGCGGTGTTCACCTCAGCCGGGGGTTGAAAGCAGATAACCGGGAGGCCAGATACCTCCCGCAGGCGGCGCATTGTATCAGAACCGATCGGACCGAGGGACTCCCGGAATTGTCTCGGTCAATACCGGTTTCACCGGCCTTCCGGTAACGCGGTATAATTCTCGTTTTTCCCAGATTGAGAGGTGGTATGGACCATATCCAGATCAAGGGTGCACGCACCCACAACCTGAAGAACATCGACCTGGATATGCCAAGGGACAAGCTGATCGTGATCACAGGCCTGTCCGGTTCCGGTAAATCGTCGCTGGCTTTCGACACCCTGTACGCCGAGGGCCAACGGCGGTACGTGGAATCTCTCTCCACCTATGCCCGACAATTCCTGTCCATGATGGAAAAGCCCGATGTGGACCACATCGAAGGTCTGTCACCGGCGATTTCCATCGAGCAGAAGTCCACCTCTCACAACCCCCGGTCCACGGTGGGCACCATCACCGAGATCTACGATTACCTGAGACTGCTGTTCGCCCGTGCCGGCGAGCCCCGCTGCCCGGATCACGGCCAGCCGCTGGAAGCCCAGACCGTCAGCCAGATGGTGGATCAGGTAATGGCCATGCCCGAGGGTAGCAAGCTGATGATCCTGGCCCCGGTCATCCGGGACCGAAAAGGCGAGCACCTCCACGTGGTCGACAACATGCGCAGCCAGGGTTTTATCCGGCTACGGGTCGACGGCACGGTCTACGATATCGACGATGTGCCTCCCCTGGACAAGAAGCGCAAGCATCAGATCGACGTGGTGGTGGACCGCTTCAAAGTCAAGGAAGGCCTGGAACAGCGCCTGGCCGAGAGTTTCGAAACCGCCCTGGAACTGGCGGATGGCATTGCCTTGGTGGCGCCCATGACCGGCGAGGGCGAGGAACACACCTTCTCCGCCCGTTATGCCTGTACCCAGTGCGGCTACTCCCTCAGCGAACTGGAACCCCGGCTGTTTTCCTTCAACAACCCCGCCGGTGCCTGCCCGACCTGCGATGGCCTGGGCGTGAAGCAGTTCTTCGACCCGGAGAAGGTCATCCAGCACCCGGAAGCAACCCTCGCGGAAGGCGCGATCAAGGGCTGGGACCGGCGCGCGGTGTATTACTTCCAGATGCTGTCGAGCGTGGCCGAGCATTACGGCATGGATTTGGAGACCCCCTGGGTCGACCTGCCCGAATCTTTCCAACAGGCGCTGCTCTATGGTTCTGGCTCCGAGGAGATTCCGTTCCGTTACGTGAACTCCCGCGGCCATATCATGGAAAAGGCCCACCCGTTCGAAGGCATTCTGCCCAATCTGGAGCGCCGCTACCGGGAAACCGATTCCCAGAGCATGCGCGAGGAGCTGGCCCGCAACCTGAGCACCCAGCCCTGTACGGACTGCGGCGGCTCCAGGTTGCGCCGCAGCGCCCGGCACGTCTTCATTGAGGAGCGGAACCTGCCGGAAGTGACTCATCTGCCGGTGGGCGAGGCCCATGATTACTTTGAACAGCTGACCCTGCCGGGCCGAAAGGGTGAAATCGCCGAGAAGATCCTCAAGGAGGTGCGAGAGCGCCTGCAGTTCCTGGTGAATGTGGGGCTGGAATACCTGACCCTCGAGCGCAGCGCCGATACACTCTCCGGCGGCGAGGCCCAGCGCATTCGCCTGGCCAGTCAGATCGGCGCCGGTCTCGTCGGCGTCATGTACATCCTCGACGAGCCCTCCATCGGACTGCATCAGCGGGATAACGATCGGCTGCTTGCCACCCTCACCCACCTGCGGGACCTGGGCAACACGGTGATCGTTGTCGAACACGATGAGGACGCCATCCGCGCCGCCGATTATGTCATCGACATCGGCCCCGGCGCCGGGGTCCACGGCGGACACGTCGTTGCCCAGGGACGGCCCGAGGACATCATTGCCAACAAGGACTCCCTGACCGGCCAGTACCTCAGTGGCCAGAAGGAAATTGCCGTACCGCCGACGCGAAACAAGGGCTCCGGCAAGCAGCTGACCCTTACAGGCGCCACAGGCAACAACCTCCAGGATGTGACCCTGAACCTTCCCCTGGGAGTGATGACCTGTATTACCGGTGTATCCGGCTCAGGCAAGTCCACCCTGATCAACAGTACTTTGTATCCGGTGGCCGCCGCCAAGCTGAACAAGGCCACGAGTCTCAACCATTCGCCCTACAAGAAGCTCAAGGGCCTGGAGCACCTGGACAAGGTGATCGACATCGACCAGAGTCCGATCGGCCGCACCCCGCGCTCCAACCCGGCCACCTATACCGGGTTATTCACACCCATCCGTGAACTTTTTGCCGGCACCCAGGAAGCCCGCTCCCGGGGCTACAAGCCCGGCCGCTTCTCCTTCAACGTCAAGGGCGGACGCTGCGAGGCCTGCCAGGGCGATGGCGTCATCAAGGTGGAGATGCACTTCCTCCCCGACATCTACGTGCCCTGCGACGTCTGCAAGGGCAAACGCTACAACCGGGAAACCCTGGAGGTGCGGTACAAGGGCAAAAATATCCACGAAGTGCTGGAAATGACCGTCGAGGAAGGCCGCGAGTTCTTCGATGCGGTTCCGTTCCTGGCACGCAAGCTACAGACCCTGATCGACGTCGGCCTGTCCTACATCCGGCTGGGACAGAGTGCCGTTACTCTTTCCGGGGGCGAGGCACAGCGGGTGAAGCTGGCCAAGGAGCTGTCCAAGCGGGATACCGGCAAGACCCTGTATATCCTGGACGAGCCGACTACGGGTCTGCATTTCTATGACATCCAGCAACTGCTCAACGTGTTGCAGCGCCTGCGGGATCACGGCAACACCATCGTGGTGATCGAGCATAATCTGGACGTAATCAAGACCGCGGACTGGATTGTCGACCTCGGCCCGGAAGGCGGCTCCGGGGGCGGCCAGATCATTGCCCAGGGAACGCCGGAGGAAGTCGCGGAGAACCCGGTGTCTCATACCGGCCGCTATCTGAAGCAGATGCTGGCGGGGAGTTAAGCCCGGGGTTCACGGTGAAGATGGGGTCAGATGAAGGTTTTCATCTGACCCCTTTTTTATGCGTGAACCGGGGTCTGAAGAAAGTTATCTTCTGACCCCACTTTCATCCAGGCACAAAAAAGCCGGAAGTGTTTCCACTCCCGGCTTCTTCTGAACCACTCCGAAAATCTTACTCTTCGTCGTCGTCCACTTCTTCCGCTTCGATATCCAGCGGGCGACCCACCAGCTCGACAAATGCCATCGGGGCATTGTCACCGGCACGGAAGCCACACTTCAGGATACGAAGGTATCCACCCGGACGGTCGCTGTAGCGCGGGCCGAGCTCGTCAAACAGCTTGGCTACCGCTGCATCGCTGCGCAGGCGAGAAAACGCCAGGCGACGGTTTGCAACCGAATCATTCTTGGAGAGCGTGATCAAAGGCTCGGCTACCCGACGAAGCTCTTTGGCTTTCGGCAGCGTTGTTTTGATCAGCTCGTGTTCAACCAGTGACGCAGTCATGTTACGGAACATGGCCTTGCGATGCGCACTGGTCCTGCTGAACTTACGACCACTCTTACGATGACGCATTGCTCTGATTCCTTACCTTAAACTAATCGGCGATTAACCGCCCAGAACCCGGTCGTCGCCACGAAGGCTTGCCGGCGGCCAGTTATCAAGACGCATGCCCAGAGACAAACCACGGGACGCCAGGACGTCCTTGATCTCGGTCAGCGACTTCTTGCCAAGGTTAGGCGTCTTCAGCAGCTCAACTTCGGTGCGCTGAATCAGATCGCCGATATAGTAAATGTTCTCAGCCTTCAAGCAGTTAGCTGAACGCACAGTCAATTCCAGATCGTCTACCGGACGCAGCAGAATCGGATCGATTTCTTCCTCTTCTTCCACGCGCTCCGGCTCTTTCTCGTGATCGAAATCAACGAATACCGCCAGTTGCTGCTGGAGGATGGTCGCCGCCCGGCGAATTGCTTCTTCCGGGTCGATGGTGCCATTGGTCTCCAGATCAATTACCAGCTTGTCCAGATCAGTCCGTTGCTCAACCCGTGCACTTTCCACGGCATAGGCCACGCGACGAACCGGGCTGAAGGTTGCATCCAGCTGCAGGCGTCCGATGGCGCGAGTTTCGTCCTCGTCAAGACCACGCTGGTCGGCTGGCTCATAGCCACGACCGCGGGCAACACGCAGACGCATGTTCAATTCACCGTTTTCACTCAGGTGACAGATCACATGGTCCGGGTTGGCGATCTCGACATCGTGATCCAGCTTGATGTCACCGGCTGTCACAACGCCCGGGCCTTTCTTGCTGAGGGTCAGCTCAGCTTCGTCCCGACCGTTCATTTTCACGGCGACGCCCTTGAGATTCAGCAGAATCTCGATGACGTCCTCCTGGACACCCTCAATGGCGCTGTACTCGTGCAGGACACCGTCGATCTGCGCTTCAGTAATGGCGCAGCCCGGCATCGAAGACAAGAGAATACGGCGCAGTGCGCTACCCAGAGTATGACCGAAGCCCCTTTCCAGAGGCTCCAGGGTCACCTTGGCACGCGTGGCGCTGGATTCTTTCACGTCAATGGTACGAGGTGTCAATAACTCATGTACTGAACGCTGCATAGACGCCCCTATCTGCTATCGTTGCTTACTGGGCTTTACTTGGAGTAAAGCTCGACGATGAGGTTCTCGTTGATGTCGGCCGGCAGTTCAGTACGCTCAGGTACTGACTTGTAAACGCCGGACATCTTGTTGGCGTCAACCTCTACCCAGCTTACCGGTGCACGGCTGGCAGACAGATCCAGTGCGCCTTTGACACGCAGCTGATTCTTGGCCTTCTCGCGCACGCTCACAACGTCACCCGGCTTGACCTGATAGGACGGAATGTTAACCGCCTTGTCGTTGACCAGGATCGCCTTGTGAGAGACGAGCTGACGGGCTTCTGCACGGGTAGAACCAAAGCCCATGCGATATACAACGTTGTCCAGACGACCTTCCAGAAGTTGCAGCAGGTTTTCACCGGTTGCACCCTTCAGGCGGGCAGCCTCTTTGTAGTAGTTACGGAACTGCTTCTCAAGCACGCCGTAGATACGACGGACTTTCTGTTTTTCACGAAGCTGTACGCCGTACTCGGACAGACGACCGCGACGCGCGCCGTGCATACCCGGCGGAGTCTCGATGTTGCACTTGGAATCGAGCGCGCGAACGCCGCTCTTCAGAAAAAGATCTGTCCCTTCACGACGAGACAGCTTGCACTTCGGGCCTATATAACGAGCCATATTTCACTGTCTCCTGTGTTAGACGCGGCGCTTCTTGGGCGGACGGCAGCCGTTATGGGGAATCGGCGTCACATCAGTGATGTTGGTAATCTTGTAGCCACACGCGTTCAGCGCGCGAACTGCAGATTCACGTCCGGGCCCAGGACCCTTAACCTCTACGTCCAGGTTTTTAAGGCCGTATTCAGCAGCCGCATTACCGGCTCTTTCAGCTGCTACCTGCGCAGCAAAAGGTGTACTCTTACGTGAGCCGCGGAAGCCGGAACCACCAGAGGTGGCCCAGGACAGGACGTTGCCCTGACGGTCCGAAATGGTCACGATAGTGTTGTTGAAGGACGCGTGAACGTGCGCGACGCCATCAACAACCGTCTTTTTCACCTTTTTACGGGTACGTGTACCTGGCTTTGCCATGTTTGCCTACCTGTTACTTGCGAATAGGTTTGCGAGGACCTTTACGGGTGCGGGCGTTGGTCTTTGTGCGCTGGCCACGGACCGGAAGGCCATGACGGTGACGCAGACCACGGAAGCAACCGAGATCCTTCAAACGCTTGATGTTCATCTGTACTTCACGACGCAGATCACCTTCGACGACGAACTTGCCCACTTCTGTACGAAGGGATTCAAGCTGCTCGTCGCTAAGGTCCTTGACCTTAAGGTCCGGCTTGACGCCGGTTGCGTCGCAAAGCTTCTGGGCTGTTGTCTTGCCAACACCGAAGATGTAGGTCAGCGAGATAACAGCATGTTTGTTATCGGGTATATTGACACCGGCTATACGTGCCATCCAAATTACTCCGCGTTCAAAGCTTTGCTGTGTGAATTTTCCGCCACAAAAAGGGCGCGAAATAATAGCGCCTGACCCGCTTCCGAGTCAAGCGCCATCATTCCGAACCCCTTTTGCAATGTCAGGAGTGTTCCCGGAGGGATCAGCCCTGGCGCTGCTTGTGACGAGGCTCCGTGCAGATGACTCGAACCGAGCCATTGCGACGAATTACTTTGCAGTTACGGCAAATTTTCTTTACCGAAGCGCGTACTTTCATTGTCGACTCCAGTTTTCAAGGGGAACGGTGTTACCCGTTCCGTCCATAGCCCTTGAGATTGGACTTCTTCATCAGTGATTCATACTGATGGGACATCAGGTGCGACTGTACCTGCGCCATGAAATCCATCACCACGACTACCACAATCAGCAGTGACGTACCGCCCAGATAGAAAGGTACATTCCCCGCCACCATCAGGAACTGAGGGAACAGGGACACTGCCGCAATGTACATTGCGCCGAACAGCGTCAAGCGGGTCAGCACACCGTCAATGTACTTGGCGGTCTGCTCGCCCGGACGGATGCCCGGAATAAACGCTCCTGAGCGCTTGAGGTTATCCGCGACTTCTTTCGGGTTGTACATCAGCGCTGTGTAGAAGAAGCAGAAGAATACCACTGCTGCTGCGAACAGGATAATGTACAGAGGCTGACTCGGTGCCAATGCCTGGGAAACGTCGCTCAACCACTCCATACCTTCACCCTGGCCGAACCACTGCCCGATGGAAGCAGGGAACAACAGGATGGAAGAGGCGAAGATCGGCGGAATAACACCCGCCATGTTCACCTTCAGCGGCAAATGGCTGGACTGCTGGGCGAATACCCGCCGCCCCTGCTGCCGCTTGGCGTAGTTGATGGTCAGACGACGCTGACCACGCTCCATGAACACCACAAACCCGATAACGGCTACAGCCAGGATACCGATCCCGAGAACCACCAGCAGGCTCATCTCGCCATTGCGTGCCTGTTCAAGCGTCTGACCGATCGCGCCGGGCAACCCGGCAACGATACCCGCGAAGATCAGCAACGAAATACCGTTACCAACGCCGCGCTCGGTGATCTGTTCACCCAGCCACATCATGAACACCGCACCACTGACGAACGAAACGACCGCCACGAAGTGGAAGCTGAAGCTATCGTTAAAGGTGACACCCTGAGATGCCAGCCCCACAGATATACCAGCACCCTGAACCAGGGCCAGGATGACCGTGCCGTACCGAGTGTACTGGCTGATCTTCCGACGACCAGCCTCGCCTTCTTTCTTCAGCTGCTCAAGCTGCGGACTGACCGCAGTCATGAGCTGCATGATAATGGAAGCCGAGATGTACGGCATGATGCCGAGTGCGAAGATACTCATGCGCTCAAGCGCACCACCGGAAAACATGTTGAACATGCTCAGGATCGTGCCCTGGTTCTGCTCAAACAGTGCCGCCAGACGGTCGGGGTTGATACCCGGCACCGGAATATGGGCACCGATCCGGTACACCAGCAATGCCAGGAAGACAAACCAGAGCCGCGATCGCAGCTCTGCCAGTCCTTTACCCGCGCCCGCAGGCAATGATGCTGTCTTGGCCATTTAGTCCTCGACTCGCCTTAGTCCTCGACTTTACCGCCCGCTGCAGCAATTGCCTCGCGTGCGCCTTTGGTGACCCGCAGGCCCTTCACGGTTACCGGACGGCTCAGTTCGCCGGACAGGATAACCTTGGCTTCACGGATCTCTTCACGGATCACGTCAGCCTTTTTCAGGGCTTCCAGATCAACCACATCGCCTTCAACCTTCGCCAGTTCGTTCAGGCGAATCTCGGCAACATAACGCTGCTGACGGGAAGTGAAACCAAACTTCGGCAGACGACGAGCCAGCGGCTGCTGACCGCCCTCGAAACCGGGAGCTACGGTACCACCGGAACGGGACTTCAGACCCTTGTGACCACGGCCACCGGTCTTACCGAGGCCGCTACCGATACCACGACCAACGCGCTTGGCGTCCGGACGTGAACCGGGTTCTGGAGCAAGTTCGTTCAGACGCATCTTAGTTCTCCTCAACCCGTACCAGGTAATTTACCCGGTTGATCATGCCGCGGATGGAAGGAGTGTCTTCCAGCTCCACGGTCTGACCGATTTTACGAAGACCCAGGCCCTTCACACACAGCTTGTGCTTGGGCTGGCAGCTGATAGGGCTGCGGGTCAGTGTAACTTTGATTGTTTTCGCGTTCGCCATGACTTCAACCCAGAATATCTTCCACGGATTTACCGCGCTTGGCTGCAACGTCCTCAGGCGCCTTCATGGCCTGGAGACCCTTGATGGTGGAACGTACCACGTTCACCGGGTTGGTAGACCCGTAACACTTGGACAGTACGTTCTGCACACCCGCCACTTCCAGGACCGCACGCATCGCACCACCGGCGATGATACCGGTACCTTCGGAAGCCGGCTGCATGTAGACCTTGGAGCCGCCATGCTGAGCCCGGACCGGGTACTGCAGAGTGGTGCCGTCCAGCGCCACGTCTACCATGTTTTTACGTGCAGCTTCCATGGCCTTCTGGATGGCAACCGGAACTTCCCGGGCCTTACCACGGCCGAAGCCAACGCGACCTTTACCATCACCCACTACGGTCAGTGCGGTGAAGGCGAAAATACGGCCACCTTTTACAACCTTGGCGACTCGGTTGACCTGAACCAGCTTCTCCTGGAGCTCAGGCGCCTTCTGTTCGTTAACGCTCATCTTCTCCACCTCTTAGAATTGCAAGCCAGCTTCACGGGCAGCGTCGGCCAGAGCCTGGACGCGACCGTGATAACGGTAACCGGAACGGTCAAACGCAACCTTTTCAACGCCAGCCGCCTTGGCACGCTCAGCGATCAGCTGACCGACCTTCTTGGCAGCATCCACGTTACCGGTTGCGCCCTGGCGCAGTTCCTTATCCAACGTGGAGGCAGAGGCCAGCACCTTGCTGCCGTCTGCTGTAGTGACCTGGGCGTACATGTGACGCGGAGTGCGGTGAACGCACAGACGATCAGTACCCAGTTCACGGATCTTCATGCGCACTTTGCGTGCGCGACGCAATCTTTCGTTATTCGCGCTCATAGTCCCGCCTTATTTCTTCTTGGCTTCTTTGCGTCTGACCTGCTCATCCGCATAACGAACACCCTTGCCCTTATAAGGCTCGGGCGGACGGAACGCGCGGATTTCAGCAGCGACCTGGCCAACCTGTTGCTTGTCGATACCGCGAATCACGACTTCCGTGTTGGACGGAGTCTCGGCGGTAACACCCTCGGGCAGCTCGTACTCGACCGGGTGAGAAAAACCCAGTGTCAGGTTGAGCTTCTTACCCTGCGCCTGGGCACGGTAACCTACACCCGTCAGCGTAAGCCTGCGCTCCCAACCTGTAGAAACGCCGGTGACCATGTTGTTAATCAGAGCACGGGTCGTACCAGCAAGAGCACGGGACTGTTTTGCACCATTGCGGGCTTCAAAGCGCAGAACGTTCTCTTCCTGCTTTACTTCAACCGCCTGGTGAATGGTGAATTGAAGCGCTCCCTTGGAGCCCTTCACGTTAATTTCCTGTCCGTTCAGCTTAACCTCAACACCGGAAGGCAGCACGACAGGATTATTGGCAACCCTGGACATGTGTATCTCCTAGAATACGGTGCAGATGACTTCGCCACCCACGCCGGCAGCTCGTGCGGCGCGGTCTGTCATAACGCCCTTGGACGTTGAGACAATCGCGACTCCCAGACCACCGGATACTTTCGGCAGTTCCCCAGCGCCCTTGTACTGGCGCAGACTCGGACGGCTGACCCGCTTGATCTCTTCAATAACCGGCTTACCACCGAAGTACTTCAGAGTAATCGTCAGCTCGGGCTTCGCGTCAGCTGAAACAGAGAAATCTTCCACATAGCCTTCGTCCTTCAGGACCTGGGCTACGGAGATCTTCATTTTTGAAGACGGCATCGTAACGTCTGCTTTGGATGCCATCTGGGCATTACGGATACGGGTAAACATATCCGCAAGCGTGTCTTGCATACTCATTGGTATGAGGCTCCTGATCTTTTTAGTTGTGCAGCGGCTTGCCGCACCGCTTACCAACAGGCACACCTGACCGAAGTCAGGCGGCCTATCTTACCAGCTTGCCTTGGTCAGGCCCGGAACGTCACCGCGCATGCCGTATTCACGGAGCTTGATCCGTGACAGCTCGAACTTGCGCAGAACGCCGTGGGGACGACCAGTCACCTGGCAACGATTACGAAGGCGCGAAGGAGAAGCATCGCGAGGAAGCTGTTGCAGCTTCATCTGTGCATCCCAACGCTCGTCGTCGCTGGTATTCGGGTTCTTGATAATCGCCTTGAGCTCTGCACGCTTGGCTGCGTATTTAGCAACCGTCTTCTCGCGCTTGAGCTCACGCTGTTTCATGGAAACCTTAGCCATGTCTCTCGTTCCTTATTTCTTGAACGGAAAGCCGAAGGCTTTCAGCAGTTCGCGACCTTCGTCGTCGGTACCGGCAGTCGTGGTGATGGTGATATCCAGACCACGGATCTTGTCGACCTTGTCGTACTCAATCTCGGGGAAAATGATCTGCTCACGCACACCCATGCTGTAGTTACCGCGCCCGTCGAAGGACTTGGGGTTCAGACCGCGGAAGTCACGAATGCGGGGAACCGCAATGTGAACCAGACGATCAAAGAATTCCCACATACGCTCGCCGCGCAGGGTAACCTTGCAGCCGATAGGCCAGCCTTCACGGATCTTGAAACCCGCAACGGACTTACGTGCCTTGGTAACAACCGCTTTTTGACCCGCCAGGCGCTCAAGATCCGCCACGGCATTCTCAATCAGCTTCTTGTCACCAACCGCTTCGCCGACACCCATGTTCAGGGTGATCTTTTCGATACGCGGCACCTGCATCACGTTCTTGTAACCGAACTCTTTCTGCAGGGCGGGTACCACTTCCTGACTGTATTGCTCTTTGCTATTTAGCATCGTAACCACCACCGCTTACTGGTTATCGACAGCTTCGTTCGTGGACTTGAAGATCCGCACTTTGCTGCCGTCTTCCTTCACCTGAAAGCCGACACGATCGGCTTTGCCGGTCTGCGGATTAAAGATAGCCACGTTGGAAACCTGGATAGGTGCTTCTTTCTCGACGATGCCACCCGGGGTGCCCAGCATCGGGTTCGGCTTGGTGTGCTTCTTCATCATGTTGATGCCAGAAACAAGCACTCGGCCATCATCCTGAACCTTCAGGACTTTACCACGTTTGCCTTTGTCTTTGCCCGTGGTGACGATTACTTCGTCATCTCGTTTGATCTTTTTCATAACCGGCCTCTGGTCCTTTAAAGTACTTCGGGTGCCAGTGAGATAATTTTCATGAACTTCTCATTACGCAGTTCACGGGTAACCGGTCCGAAGATACGGGTACCAATCGGTGCGTCCTGATTGTTCAGAAGTACTGCCGCGTTTCCGTCGAAACGGATCAGCGAACCGTCGGGACGGCGCACACCCTTGCGAGTGCGTACCACGACAGCTTTCAGGACCTGGCCTTTCTTCACTTTACCGCGGGGGATGGCTTCCTTGACGGTTACCTTGATGATATCCCCTACGCTGGCGTAACGCCGGTGTGAACCGCCCAGGACCTTGATGCACATCACCTGACGCGCACCGCTGTTATCCGCGACTTCAAGCATTGTTTGAGTCTGAATCATGGTTGTTCTCCGGGCGAATTACACCTTGGATGCACGTTCGGTAACTTCCACCAGAGCCCAGCTCTTGGTCTTGGAGACCGGACGGGTTTCCTGGATCGTTACAGTGTCACCGATGTTGCACTGATTACTCTCATCGTGAGCGTGAATCTTGGTAGAGCGCTTCATGTACTTACCGTACAGCGGATGCTTCACCTGACGCTCGACCAGAACCACGATGGACTTGTCCATCTTGTTGCTCACGACCTTCCCGCTCAGAGTTCTGGCAGTTTGGGTAGCTTCGGTCATGTCACTGTCCTGCCTTTTCGTTCAATACTGTTTTCACGCGAGCGATGTCGCGCTTCACCTTGCCGAGAAGGTGAGACTGATTCAGCTGACCTGTCGCCTTGCGCATGCGCAGGTTGAACTGCTCCTTCAGGAGGTCGATCAGCTCTTTGTTCAGCTCCTCGACTGACTTTTCACGCAGCTCTGTTGCTTTCATCACATCACCGTCCTCGTTACAAAGGTGGTCTGTACCGGCAGTTTGGCCGCTGCGAGTGTGAAGGCTTCGCGTGCTACGTCTTCAGCAACACCTTCCATCTCGTAGAGCATACGGCCTGGCTGGATCTCAGCCACCCAATACTCGACAGAACCCTTACCTTTACCCATTCGAACTTCAAGCGGCTTACCGGTAATCGGCTTGTCCGGGAACACCCGGATCCAGATCTTACCGCCCCGCTTGATGCGACGAGTCATGGTACGACGCGCTGCCTCAATCTGGCGCGCAGTTATACGCCCACGGCTGGTCGCCTTCAATCCGTATTCACCGAAGCTCACCTTGTTGGCACGCTGAGCAAGACCGGTGTTACGGCCTTTCATTACCTTGCGGAATTTGGTGCGTTTTGGTTGCAGCATAAGAGTGCCCCTTTACTTAGAACCTTTCTTCCCAGAGGCTTTCTTGTCAGCACGGACCTGCTCCATACCACCAAGAATCTCACCTTTGAAGATCCATACCTTGACGCCGATAACGCCGTAAGTGGTATGCGCTTCGTAGGTTGCGTAATCAATATCTGCACGCAGTGTGTGCAGAGGTACACGACCTTCGCGATACCACTCGGAACGTGCGATTTCAGCACCCCCAAGACGACCGCCTACCTGGATCTTGATACCCTTGGCGCCCTGACGCATGGCGTTCTGTACCGCACGCTTCATGGCGCGACGGAACATCACACGACGCTCGAGCTGACCGGCAACGTTCTGCGCTACCAGGCGGGCATCCAGGTCCGGCTTGCGGACTTCCTCGATGTTGATGTGCACAGGCACACCCATCATGTCGCTGACTTCGCGACGCAGACGGTCAACATCTTCACCCTTCTTGCCGATAACAATACCGGGACGGGCTGTATGGATCGTGATCCGGGCGTTCTGAGCCGGGCGCTCGATCACAATCTTGCTGACAGACGCCTTAACCAGACGCTTGTCCAGGAACTCGCGAACCTGAATATCATTCAGCAGGTTCTTGGAGTAGTCCTTCTTGTCGGCATACCAGACTGAGTTGTGCTCTTTGATCACACCCAGGCGAATGCCGGTTGGATTTACTTTATGACCCATCTGAGCATCTCCTACTTGTCGGCGACCTTGACGGTGATATGACAGGTGCGCTTGAAAATACGGTCAGCGCGCCCCTTGGCTCGAGCTTTGATTCGCTTGAGCGTCGGGCCCTCATCCACCATGACGGTGGAAACCCGCAGATCATCTACGTCCAGACCTTCGTTGTGCTCAGCGTTGGCAATGGCGGATTCAAGAGCTTTCTTGATCACAACCGCCGCCTTCTTCGGGCTGAAAGTCAGAATGTTCAGGGCGTCCTCAACAGCCTTGCCGCGTACCTGGTCAGCGACAAGACGCGCTTTTTGAGCTGAGAGGCGAGCGCCCTTGTACTTGGCTGCTACTTCCATTTCTATTACCTCAGAATCAGCGTTTAGCTTTCTTGTCGGCCGCATGACCACGATAAGTACGCGTTGCCGCGAACTCACCCAGTTTATGCCCCACCATATCTTCGGTGACATAAACCGGCACGTGCTGCTTGCCGTTGTGGACTGCAATGGTCAGGCCTACCATCTCCGGAAAGACTGTTGACCGGCGGGACCAGGTTTTAATGGGCCGCTTGTCGTTAGCTTCCAGAGCTGCCTCGACCTTCTTCAACAGATGCAGGTCTATAAAAGGACCTTTCTTCAAAGAACGTGGCACAGCAAATTACCTCTATGTAGTCGTTTACTTGGCCGAACGACGACGTACTATCATCTTGTCAGTACGCTTGTTCTTACGAGTCTTATGCCCTTTGGTCGGAACACCCCACGGAGTAACCGGGTGACGTCCGCCAGAGGTACGCCCTTCACCACCACCATGCGGGTGGTCAACTGGGTTCATAGCAACACCACGTACTGTTGGCCGTTTGCCGCGCCAACGTGATGCACCCGCTTTACCAAGTTGCTTGAGGCTGTGCTCGCTGTTGGATACTTCACCCAGCGTGGCACGGCAATCTACAAGCACCTTTCGCATTTCACCTGAACGCAGGCGGATGGTGGCATATGCACCTTCCCGAGCAACCAGCTGTACGGATGCGCCCGCGGAGCGAGCCAGCTGGGCACCTTTGCCAGGCTTGAGTTCGACGCAGTGGACCACGGAACCGACCGGAATGTTCCGGAGCGGCAGAGTGGAACCCACCTTGATCGGCGCGTCGATACCGGAGCGCACCGGATCACCGATCTGCATACCTTTGGGAGCGATGATGTAGCGGCGCTCGCCATCGGCGTACTTCAGCAGTGCAATGTGCGCAGAGCGGTTCGGATCGTATTCCAGGCGTTCGATGACCGCCGGGATACCATCTTTGGTCCGCTTGAAGTCGATAACACGGTAGTGCTGCTTGTGGCCACCACCGATGTGACGAGTAGTAATGCGACCAACATTGTTACGGCCACCAGACTTACTCTTTGTTTCTACCAACGGCTCGTAAGGACGTCCTTTGTGCAGATCCGGGTTGTAAAGTTTTACAACATGACGGCGTCCGGCAGATGTTGGCTTGGTTTTGACGATCGGCATATTACGACCCCTTTACCTTATTCCACATCCAGAAAATCGATGTCCTGACCTTCTGCCAGCTTGACGTAAGCCTTACGAATGTCATTACGCTTGCCGAACCCGCGGATAGTGCGCTTGAGCTTACCCTTACGGTTCAGAACCTGAACACCTTCTACGGTGACGTTGAACAACTGCTCAACGGCTTTTTTGATCTCCGGCTTGGTGGCGTCAGGCGCTACACGGAACACGACTTGGCCGCGCTCAGCTGCCAGAGATGCTTTCTCTGATACGTGCGGTCCCAGCAGGACCTTGTAAATACGTTCCTGATTCATCCCAGCATCTCCTCGATCTTCTTCAGAGCGGGAACAGTCACCACGACTTTTTCGAAGGCAACCAGGCTGACCGGGTCCAGGCCTGCCACGTCACGAACATCCACGTGGGGAATGTTGCGGGAAGCCAGGTGCAGGTTCTGCTCGACGTTGTCGGACAGAATCAGTGCATTGGATACACCGATGTCCTTCAGCTTGGCATTGAAGGCCTTGGTCTTCGGGGTTTCGACGTTCATGTCGTCAACCACCACCAGACGCTCCTGGCGCACCAGCTCCGAAAAAATGGAGCGCATGGCCGCACGATACATCTTGCGGTTGACCTTCTGCTCAAAGTCGCGGGGCTTGGCAGCAAAAGTTACGCCACCAGAGCGCCAGATCGGGCTACGAATAGTACCCGCACGGGCACGACCAGTGCCCTTCTGACGCCAGGGCTTCTTGCCACCGCCACTGACTTCGGAACGTGTCTTCTGAGCCTTGGTACCCTGACGACCGGCTGCCATGTAGGCAGTGACCACCTGGTGAACCAGGGACTCGTTGAAATCTTTGGCAAACGCAGCGTCGGAAACAGAGATTCCCTTGCCACTACCAGTAATTGTCAATTCCATCGCACCGCTCCTCAGGCTTTGACTGCAGGCTTGATGACAACATCGCCGCCAGTTGCGCCGGGGACGGCACCACTTACCAGCAGCAGGTTGCGCTCGGCGTCGACACGGACGATCTTCAGGTTCTGCACGGTGACCTGTGCGTTACCCATCTGGCCCGCCATCTTCTTGCCCTTGAATACCTTGCCCGGGGTCTGGTTCTGACCGATGGAACCCGGAGCACGGTGAGACAGGGAGTTACCGTGAGTAGCGTCTTGCATGGAGAAGTTCCAGCGCTTCACACCACCCTGGAAGCCCTTACCCTTGGACTGACCGATGGCATCAACCACCTGACCGTCTTCAAATACAGAGGCAGTAATCTCGCCGCCAGCGGCCAGATCTTCACCTTCGCCATCCGCCAGACGGAATTCCCAGACACCACGGCCGGCTTCAACGCCCGCCTTAGCAAAGTGACCTGCTTCCGCCTTGGTTACACGAGAGGAACGACGGGCGCCTACAGTTACCTGAACGGCACGATAACCATCGCTTTCAAGAGTTTTCAGCAGGGTAATGCGGTTGGGCTCAACCTCGATTACCGTTACGGGCAGCGCCTGCCCATCTTCCGTAAAAATACGGGTCATACCGGCCTTGCGACCGACAACACCAATTGCCATGTTTCACCTCTTAAGTGTACGGGGCTCGCACCCTCTATGGCCTTATGACAGTTACACAGACTAATACCGGGCGGTATTAGCCGAGGCTGATCTGAACGTCTACACCTGCTGCCAGGTCCAGCTTCATCAGAGCATCAACTGTCTTCTCCGTCGGCTCAACGATGTCGAGCAGACGCTTATGCGTACGAATTTCATACTGATCGCGCGCGTCCTTGTTGACGTGCGGAGAGATCAATACTGTGTACTTTTCCTTCCGCGTCGGCAGAGGAATCGGGCCACGCACCTGAGCGCCGGTCCGCTTTGCGGTATCGACGATCTCCTGCGTGGACTGGTCGATCAGGCGGTAATCAAACGCCTTCAACCGAATTCGAATTTTTTGGCTTTGCATGATGCACCAAACTCCACTCGTAGCAGCTACTGTTTAGCCGACCTTCAAAAAAAGGAGCCGCATTGTATGCATAATACCCAACCCTGTCAACAGCTATGCTGGATGACCAGGTCGGGCAGACTTTGCGACTGAAACAGAAAAAGGGGCTGATGGTTCAGCCCCTTTCTCAGGATCAAGCGAGCAGATTACTCGATGATCTTGGAGACCACGCCGGCACCAACGGTACGGCCGCCTTCGCGGATCGCGAAGCGCAGACCATCTTCCATGGCGATCGGAGCGATCAGGGTAACACTCATCTTCACGTTGTCACCCGGCATAACCATTTCCACGCCTTCCGGCAGTTCACAGGAACCGGTTACGTCGGTGGTACGGAAGTAGAACTGCGGACGGTAGCCCTTGAAGAACGGAGTATGACGGCCGCCTTCTTCTTTGGACAGTACGTACACTTCGCACTCGAACTTGGTGTGCGGAGTGATGGAGCCCGGAACCGCCAGTACCTGACCACGCTCAACGTCGTCACGCTTGGTACCACGCAGCAGAACACCAACGTTCTCACCAGCACGGCCTTCGTCCAGCAGCTTGCGGAACATCTCAACACCGGTACAAGTGGTCTTGACGGTATCTTTGATACCAACGATTTCCACTTCGTCACCAACCTTGATGATGCCACGCTCAACACGACCGGTTACAACAGTACCACGACCGGAGATGGAGAATACGTCCTCGATCGGCATCAGGAACGGCTGATCGATCGCACGCTCCGGATCCGGGATGTACTCGTCCAGGGCTTCTACCAGCTTCTTCACAGCGGTAGTACCCATCTCGTTGTCGTCTTTGCCTTCCAGCGCCATCAGCGCGGAACCGGTGATGATCGGAGTGTCGTCACCCGGGAAGTCGTACTGGCTCAGCAGATCACGAACTTCCATCTCGACCAGCTCCAGCAGCTCCTCGTCATCGACCATGTCCGCCTTGTTCAGGAACACAACGATGTAAGGAACGCCAACCTGACGGGACAGCAGGATGTGCTCACGAGTCTGCGGCATGGGGCCGTCAGCTGCGGAACAAACCAGGATCGCGCCGTCCATCTGCGCCGCACCAGTGATCATGTTCTTCACATAGTCAGCGTGACCCGGGCAGTCTACGTGGGCGTAGTGACGGGCCGGAGAATCGTACTCAACGTGAGAGGTCGCGATGGTGATACCACGGGCCTTCTCTTCCGGCGCGTTATCGATCTGGTCAAACGCGCTGGCTGAACCTGTACCCCACACTTCGTGACATACACGAGTCAGAGCAGCGGTCAGAGTGGTCTTACCATGGTCAACGTGACCAATAGTACCCACGTTTACGTGCGGTTTACTGCGCTCAAATTTTTCTTTAGACACGGTTACACCTCTTCCTGTTACTTAAGTCCTGGGATCAACCCTTTTTAATGATCGCTTCGGCAATGTTCGAAGGAGCTTCCATGTAGCGGGAGAACTCCATCGCATAAGACGCCCGGCCCTGTGTTGCAGAACGCAGGTCGGTGGCGTAACCGAACATCTCCGACAACGGAACTTCAGCACGGATAATCTTGCCCGACGGGCCTTCTTCCATGCCCTGCACGAGGCCGCGACGACGGTTCAGGTCGCCAACAACGTCCCCCATGTATTCTTCAGGGGTGACCACCTCTACCTTCATGATCGGCTCAAGAAGGGCAGGATTCGCTTCGAGGGCGCCTTTCTTCATCGCCATGGAACCGGCGATCTTGAAGGCCATCTCGTTGGAGTCAACGTCGTGGTAGGAACCATCATACAGGACCGCCTTGATACCCAGCAGCGGATAGCCGGCCAGACAGCCGTTCTGCATCTGCTCTTCGATACCTTGCTGAACTGCGGGGATGTATTCCTTCGGAACCACACCACCAACGATCTCGTTCACGAAGATAAAGTTTTCGCCATCCTCGTCATCCAGAGGCAGCGGCTCCAGCTTCACCTTGACGTGACCGTACTGACCGCGACCACCGGACTGACGTACGAACTTGCCTTCGACGTCCACCGGCTTGCGGATGCACTCACGGTAGGCTACCTGCGGCTTACCGATGTTGGCTTCAACCTTGAATTCGCGACGCATACGGTCAACGATGATGTCCAGGTGCAGCTCGCCCATACCGGAGATAATGGTCTGACCGGACTCTTCGTCGGTACGAACGCGGAAAGACGGATCTTCCTGGGCCAGCTTGCCCAGCGCCACGCCCATCTTCTCCTGGTCAGCCTTGGACTTCGGCTCTACCGCAACGGAGATTACCGGCTCAGGGAATTCCATGCGCTCGAGAATGATCTTGTGGTTCTCGTCACACAGGGTGTCACCGGTGGTCACACTCTTGAGGCCGATGGCCGCAGCGATGTCGCCCGCCAGAACCTCTTTGATCTCCTGACGCTCCTTGGAGTGCATCTGAACCATACGGCCGACGCGCTCTTTCTTGCCCTTCACGGAGTTGTAAACGGCATTGCCGGATTCCAGCTTGCCCGAGTAAACCCGGAAGAAGGTCAGAGTGCCAACGAACGGGTCAGTGGCAATCTTGAACGCCAGCGCAGCGAACGGAGCGTCGTCATCAACCGGACGGGTTTCTTCAGTGCCTTCGTCATCAACTTCACCACGGATGGCCTTGACTTCGTCCGGCGCAGGCAGAAACTCGATAACAGAGTCCAGAACCGCCTGAACACCCTTGTTCTTGAACGCAGAACCACAGGTGGCAACAACGATTTCGTTGGCCAGGGTACGCAGGCGCAGCCCCTTCTTGATCTCGTCAATGGACAGCTCACCTTCCTCGAGGTACTTCTCCATCAACTCTTCGTTGGCCTCTGCGGCGGCTTCAACCATCTGCTCGCGGTACATGGCGACTTCGTCTTCCATTTCCGCAGGAACATCTTTCTGCTCGTAGGTCGCACCAGAGTCAGCTTCGTTCCAGTAGATAGCCTTGTTACGGATCAGATCCACAATGCCGGCAAACTCGTCCTCAGCGCCGATCGGCAGCTGGATGGGAACGCAGTTGGCGCCCAGACGGTTCTTGATCTGATCAACAACACGCAGGAAGTTGGCACCGGCACGGTCCATCTTGTTGACGAACACCATGCGAGGCACTTCATACTTGTTGGCCTGACGCCATACAGTCTCGGACTGGGGCTCAACACCGGAGGAACCACAGAACACGACCACAGCACCGTCGAGTACGCGCAGGGAACGCTCTACCTCGATAGTGAAGTCAACGTGCCCCGGGGTGTCGATGATGTTGATCCGGTGCTCCGGGTACTGCTTGTCCATACCCTGCCAGAATGTAGTGGTCGCAGCAGAGGTAATGGTGATACCACGCTCCTGCTCCTGCTCCATCCAGTCCATGGTAGCAGCGCCATCATGAACCTCACCGATCTTGTGGGAGATACCTGTGTAGAACAGGACCCGCTCGGTGGTAGTGGTTTTGCCCGCATCAACGTGCGCACAAATACCAATGTTTCTGTATCGCTTGATCGGAGTCTTGCGTGCCACGATATAAACCTCGGCTGATTAGAAACGGAAGTGAGAGAACGCCTTGTTGGCTTCTGCCATGCGGTGAACGTCTTCACGCTTCTTCACAGCGGCACCTTTGCTGTCTGCCGCGTCAAGGATCTCGCCTGCCAGACGCTGCGCCATGGATTTCTCACCGCGCTTCCGGGAAAATTCTACGAGCCAGCGCATGGCCAGCGCGTTCTGACGGGAAGGCCGTACTTCCACGGGCACCTGGTAGGTAGCACCACCCACACGACGGGACTTTACTTCTACCATCGGCTGGATGTTTTCCAGGGCCTTCTCGAACATCTCGAGCGGCTCTTCCTTGGATTTGTCGGCAACAATGTCGAGCGCGCCATAAACAATGCGCTCTGCAACGGATTTCTTGCCGCTCTCCATCACGTGGTTGATGAACTTGGCAAGCCGTGCACTGCCGAATTTGGGATCGGGAATAATCTCCCGTTTAGCTGCAACTCTTCTTCTAGGCATCGATAAGCCCTTATATATCTAAAAGGTCTTCAGGAACCCCTGAGATAGCAAAATGCTACTCAGCCTTACTCTTACCGTTCTGACAAGCAACGATAAAAGACACCCGTGCGGGACATCAGGACTTGGGTCGTTTTGCACCGTACTTGGAGCGGCCCTGCTTACGGTTCTGAACACCCTGGGTATCCAAAGTACCGCGAACAGTGTGATAGCGCACACCCGGAAGGTCCTTTACTCGACCGCCACGGATCAGCACAACACTGTGCTCCTGAAGGTTGTGACCTTCACCACCAATGTATGAGGAAACCTCGTAGCCGTTGGTCAGACGAACACGACACACTTTACGCAGTGCTGAGTTCGGCTTCTTCGGCGTTGTGGTGTACACACGAGTGCACACACCACGGCGCTGAGGACAGGCCTGGAGCGCGGGAACGTCGCTCTTGGCTACCTTGCGCTTACGAGGCTTACGCACCAACTGATTAATCGTTGCCATGTAAGCAAACTCCAAAAAACCATACCAATGAAACTTACCCCCAATGCAGGGGGTAAAATTTAAGGGACGCAAGTGTAAGCCCGCGCCCCAAGTCAGTCAAGATGACTGATCTCTTTTTAACCACCTCACGGGTAGGTATCTACCCGGAGGTGATCACGCCGGAACTCAGCTTTCGCGATTGAGTTCGGCGCTCAGAGCTTCTTCGACATCCGCCGCAGTCACGCCCTGCTCTTCCAGTTCACGCTTGCGACGGCGCTCACTGTGGTAAGCCAGACCGGTACCAGCCGGAATCAGTCGACCAACGACCACGTTTTCCTTCAGGCCGCGCAGGTAATCACGCTTGCCGGTAACCGCACCTTCGGTGAGGACCCGCGTGGTCTCCTGGAATGAAGCCGCAGAAATGAACGACTCGGTGGCCAGGGAGGCCTTGGTGATACCCAGCAGCAGGCGTTCGAACTTGGCCGGCTCCTTGTCTGCGGCATCTGCCTTCTCGTTCTCTTCCAGCACCTGGGTGATTTCCACCTGGTCGCCGGAGAGCAGAGTGGTGTCGCCCGGATCGGTGATTTCCACCTTGCGGAGCATCTGACGAACGATAACCTCGATGTGTTTATCGTTGATGACAACACCCTGGAGACGGTAAACGTCCTGAATTTCGTTGGTGATGTACTTGGCCAGCTCGACCACACCCAGCAGACGCAGGATGTCGTGCGGGTTGGATGGGCCGTCAGAGATCACCTCACCCTTCTCAACGGTTTCACCTTCGAACACGTTGAGCTGACGATGCTTGGGAATCAGCACCTCGTACGGGTCACCGTCTCTCGGCGTGATCACCAGGCGCTTCTTGCCCTTGGTTTCCTTACCGAAGGAAACGGTACCGCTGATTTCCGCCAGGATGGAGGACTCCTTCGGACGACGGGCCTCGAACAGGTCGGCAACCCGCGGCAGACCACCGGTGATATCCCGGGTCTTGGAGCTTTCCTGCGGAATCCGCGCAACCACATCACCCAGCTCGACCCTGGCGCCATTGGCCATGGTGACCAGGGCGTTAGCCGGCAGGAAGTACATGGCGGTAGCGCCACCCGGCAGTTCCACGTCATTGCCCGCCTCATCCAGTAACTGGATGGCCGGACGGATATCCTTACCAGCGGCAGGACGATCCTTCGGATCGATCACTTCCATGGTGGACAGGCCGGTCAGCTCGTCAGTCTGGGTCCGGACGGTAATGCCCTGCTCCATGTTGACAAACTTCGCCACACCTTCGGATTCAGCGATGATCGGGTGGGTGTGCGGATCCCACTTGGCCACCACAACGCCCGCTTCAACCGCATCGCCGTTCTTCACGGACAGCACGGCACCGTATGGCAGCTTGTACCATTCACGCTCACGGCCCTGGTCGTCGGCAATGGCCAGTGCGGAGGAACGGGAAACCACCACCAGGGAACCGTCGCTCTTCTCGATGGACTTCAGGTTGTGCAGGCGGACCGTACCACCGTGCTTGACCTGGATGTTGTCCACGGCAGATGCCCGGCTCGCGGCACCACCGATGTGGAAGGTCCGCATGGTCAGCTGGGTGCCCGGCTCACCGATAGACTGGGCAGCGATGACACCCACCGCTTCGCCCACGTTGACCTGATGGCCACGGGCCAGGTCACGACCGTAACACTTGGAGCAGATGCCGTAACGGGTCTCACAGGTAATCGCGGAGCGTACCCAGACCTCATCCACACCGGCGCGCTCGATCATCTCAATGGTCTTCTCGTCCAGCAGGGTGCCTTCCGGAACAACCGCGTTTTCCTTGTCAGTCGGCGTGAACACATCACGTGCAGTCACGCGACCCAGGACTCGATCACCCAGCGGCACAACCACGTCGCCGCCTTCGATGTGCGGAGTCATCAGCAGGCCATCGTCGGTACCGCAGTCTTCCTCGGTCACTACCAGATCCTGGGATACATCCACCAGACGGCGGGTCAGGTAACCGGAGTTCGCAGTCTTCAGAGCGGTATCCGCCAGACCCTTACGGGCACCGTGAGTCGAGATGAAGTACTGGAGTACGTTCAGACCCTCACGGAAGTTGGCCGTGATCGGTGTCTCGATGATGGAACCGTCCGGCTTCGCCATCAGGCCCCGCATACCCGCCAGCTGACGGATCTGGGCCGCGGAACCCCGGGCGCCGGAGTCGGCCATCATGTACACGGAGTTGAAGGACTCCTGCATCAGGTCCTCACCGTCCTCGCCCTTCACAGGCTGACCGTCAGGGCCGATAACCTGTTCTTTCGCGAGGCGCTCCATCATGGCCTTGGAGACCTTGTCGTTGGCCCGGGACCAGATATCGATGACCTTGTTGTACTTCTCGCCCTGGGTCAGCAGACCGGACGCGTACTGGTTCTCGATGTCCTTGACCTCTTCAGAGGCGGCATCGACCATCTCGTACTTCTCCGGCGGAATCTCGAAATCGTTGAAACCGATAGAGATACCGGAACGGGTCGCGTAGTGGTAACCCATGTACATCAGCTGGTCGGCGAAGATAACGGTATCCTTCAGGCCGGCATCGCGATAACAGGTGTTGATCAGCGCCGAAATCGCTTTCTTCACCATCGGCTTGTTAACCAGCTCGAATGGCAGGCCGTCCGGCACGATATCAAACAGCAGCGCACGGCCGACGGTGGTATCGACGATGTCGTAACTCTCGGTACGCTCGCCATCCTCACCGATGACAACCTGCTTGACGCGGACCTTGACCTTCGCCTGCAGATCAACCTTGCCGGCACCGTAGGCACGATGCGCTTCTTTGACATCGGAAAACACCATGCCCTCGCCGAGCGCCGCATGACGCTCCCGAGTCATGTAGTACAGACCAAGTACCACGTCCTGGGACGGCACGATGATCGGCTCGCCGTTGGCCGGGGACAGCACGTTGTTGGTGGACATCATCAACGCACGGGCTTCGAGCTGGGCTTCCAGGGTCAGCGGTACGTGTACCGCCATCTGGTCACCATCGAAGTCTGCGTTGTAGGCCGCACACACCAGCGGGTGCAGCTGGATGGCCTTACCTTCGATCAGCACCGGCTCGAACGCCTGGATACCCAGACGGTGCAGGGTCGGCGCACGGTTGAGCATGATCGGGTGCTCGCGGATGACTTCGTCCAGGATATCCCAGACCACGCCTTCCTCACGCTCGACCATCTTCTTGGCGGCCTTGATGGTGGTCGCCAGGCCGCGGTGCTCCAGCTTGGAGAAAATAAACGGCTTGAACAGCTCCAACGCCATCTTCTTGGGCAGACCACACTGGTGCAGGCGCAGGTACGGACCGACCACGATCACGGAACGACCGGAGTAGTCCACACGCTTACCAAGCAGGTTCTGACGGAAACGGCCCTGCTTGCCCTTGATCATGTCGGCCAGGGACTTCAGCGGGCGCTTGTTGGTGCCGGTGATGGCACGGCCACGACGGCCGTTGTCCAGCAGCGCATCAACCGCTTCCTGGAGCATCCGCTTCTCGTTACGCACGATGATGTCCGGAGCATTCAGCTCCAGCAGGCGCTTGAGACGGTTGTTCCGGTTGATCACCCGACGGTACAGGTCGTTCAGGTCGGAGGTGGCAAAACGGCCACCGTCCAGCGGTACCAGCGGGCGCAGATCAGGCGGCAGTACCGGCAGCACGGTCATGACCATGTCGCCCGGCTTGTTACCTGAGTACAGGAAGGCCTCAAGGATTTTCAGGCGCTTGCTGAACTTCTTGATCTTGGTTTCGGAGTTGGTCTGGGGAATCTCTTCCCGCAGAGCATCCACTTCTTCCTGCAGGTCGATATCTTCCAGCAGCTGTTTGACCGCTTCGGCACCCATGCGGGCGTCGAACTCGTCACCGAACTCTTCCAGGGCCTCGTAGTACTGCTCATCGTTCAGCAGCTGGCCCTTCTCCAGGGTAGTCATACCCGGGTCGATAACGATAAAGGATTCGAAATACAGAACCCGCTCGATATCACGCAGAGTCATGTCCAGCATCAGACCGATGCGGGACGGCAGTGATTTCAGGAACCAGATATGGGCAACCGGGCTGGCCAGCTCGATGTGACCCATGCGCTCACGACGCACACTGGCCAGGGCAACTTCAACGCCGCACTTCTCGCAGATCACACCGCGATGCTTGAGGCGCTTGTACTTGCCGCACAGACACTCGTAGTCCTTGATCGGGCCGAAAATCTTGGCACAGAAAAGACCGTCACGCTCCGGCTTGAAGGTACGGTAATTGATGGTCTCAGGCTTTTTGACTTCGCCAAAAGACCATGAACGAATCATGTCAGGCGACGCCAGACCAATGCGGATGGCGTCAAATTCCTTGCTCTGATTCTGGCTCTTGAGAAGATTCAGCAAATCTTTCATCAGTAAAAGCTCCGGATGGCGTTAATCTCGGGCGGGCACCCGCGGTGCCCGCTCACGCTGCCAAAAACAATTCGGCTCACTCGGATTCCAGCTCGATGTCGATACCCAGCGAGCGGATCTCCTTGACAAGAACGTTGAAGGATTCGGGCATGCCCGGCTCCATGCGATGGTCACCATCGACAATGTTCTTGTACATCTTGGTCCGACCGTTTACGTCATCAGACTTGACGGTGAGCATCTCCTGCAGCGTATAGGCTGCACCGTAGGCCTCGAGAGCCCACACTTCCATCTCACCGAAGCGCTGGCCACCGAACTGCGCCTTACCACCCAGCGGCTGCTGGGTTACCAGGCTGTAGGAGCCGGTGGAACGTGCGTGCATCTTGTCGTCGATCAGGTGGTTCAGCTTCAGGATATACATGTAGCCGACTGTAACCGGGCGATCAAACATCTCGCCGGTACGGCCGTCGTACAGGTTAACCTGCCCGCTGGTATCCATGTCCGCCAGTTCCAGCATACGCTTGACCTCGGCTTCCTTGGCACCGTCGAATACCGGCGTCGCCATCGGCACACCGTTACGCAGGTTGCCGCACAGCTCCAGGATTTCCTTATCGCTGAGGGAATCCAGGTCCACCTTGAACACTTCATCCGAGTGATTGTAGATCTCGTCCAGCAACTGGCGCAGCTCAGCGATCTTGCGCTGCTCGTCCAGCATTCGGCTGATCTTCTCACCCAGGCCCTTGGCCGCGGCACCCAGATGGGTCTCGAGAACCTGACCAACGTTCATCCGCGAAGGTACACCCAGCGGGTTCAGAACGATGTCAACCGTGGTGCCGTGCTCATCATACGGCATGTCCTCAATGGGCATGACCGCAGAGATAACACCTTTGTTCCCGTGACGACCGGCCATCTTGTCACCCGGCTGGATACGACGCTTGATCGCAAGGTAAACCTTGACGATCTTCAGAACGCCCGGTGCCAGATCGTCGCCCTGCTGCAGCTTGGACTTCTTGTCCTCGAAACGGGCCTCGTGTTCCTTCTTGCGATCCTCAAGGCCCTGCTCGGACTTCTCGAGCAGTTCGTTCAGGCTCTCGTCTTTCATCCGGAGCTTGAACCAGTCGGAACGCGGCAGCTCGGCCAGGTAAGATTCTTCCAGGGTCGCGCCTTTCTTCAGGCCCGGGCCGCTGATCACTTCCTGCCCTTTCAGAGCATTCATCAGACGCTCGAAGGTTGCACCTTCAACAATGCGGTATTCGTCTTTCAGGTCCTTGCGGTACTTGTCCAGCTGCTCTTTCTCGATGGACAGGGCACGCTGGTCTTTCTCGATTCCGTCACGGGTGAAAACCTGGACGTCGATAACGGTACCGCGGGTGCCAGTCGGCACACGGGAGGAGGTGTCCTTAACATCGGACGCCTTCTCACCAAAGATCGCACGCAGCAGCTTCTCCTCCGGGGTCAGCTGGGTTTCACCCTTCGGTGTCACCTTGCCAACCAGGATATCGCCAGGCCCTACTTCAGCACCGATATAGACAATCCCGGACTCATCCAGCTTGGACAGCGCGCTTTCACCGACGTTCGGGATATCTGCGGTGATTTCCTCGCTACCCAGCTTGGTGTCCCGAGCCACACAGGTCAGCTCCTGGATGTGGATGGTGGTCAGTCGGTCTTCCTGCACCACTTTCTCGGAGATGAGGATGGAGTCCTCGAAGTTGTAACCGTTCCAGGGCATGAACGCGATGCGCATGTTCTGCCCCAGGGCCAGTTCACCCAAATCCACGGACGGACCGTCTGCCAGCACGTCACCGCGGGCAATCACGTCACCCTGGCGCACAATGGAACGCTGGTTGATACAGGTGTTCTGGTTCGAACGGGTGTACTTGGTGAGGTTGTAGATATCCACACCAGCATCACCGGCCTCGGTTTCCTGGTCGTTGACACGAACCACGATACGGGCTGCGTCGACGCTCTCGATGACACCACCACGACGGGCAGTGACACACACACCGGAGTCCTGAGCCACGGTACGCTCAACACCGGTACCTACCAGAGGCACCTGGGACTTCAGGGTCGGGACCGCCTGACGCTGCATGTTCGCGCCCATCAGGGCCCGGTTGGCATCGTCGTGCTCCAGGAACGGAATCAGAGACGCCGCCACCGATACAACCTGGCGCGGAGACACGTCCATGAAGTTGACCGCTTCCGGCGGAGCCACGGTAAATTCGTTCAGGTGACGTACGGTAACCAGTTCGTCCGTCAGTCGCTTGCTTTCGTCGGTTGCCGCGCTGGCCTGGGCGATAACGTAGTTGCTCTCCTCGATCGCGGAGAGGTACACCACCTCATCGGTCACCACGCCTTCAACCACCTTCCGGTACGGGCTCTCGAGGAAGCCGTAGGAGTTGGAGCGGGCGTAGGTTGCCAGCGAGTTGATCAGACCGATGTTCGGACCTTCCGGCGTCTCGATCGGGCACACGCGGCCATAATGGGTCGGGTGAACATCCCGAACCTCAAAACCTGCACGCTCACGGGTCAGACCACCCGGGCCCAACGCGGAGATACGACGCTTGTGAGTCACCTCGGACAGCGGGTTGTTCTGATCCATGAACTGGGACAGCTGACTGGAGCCGAAGAACTCCTTCACCGCAGCTGCTACCGGCTTGGCATTGATCAGATCCTGCGGCATCAGGCCTTCACTTTCAGCCAGGCTCAGGCGCTCACGTACCGCCCGCTCAACCCGGACCAGGCCCACCCGGAACTGGTTCTCGGCCATTTCACCCACGCAGCGAACACGGCGGTTGCCCAGGTTATCGATATCATCGACCTGACCTTCACCATTACGGATGGCAATCAGGGTCTTGAGAACGTCGATGATGTCCTCGTGGGTCAGAGTACCCTCGCCGGTGCTCTCTTCACGACCCAGGCGACGGTTCAGCTTCATCCGGCCAACCGCGGAGAGGTCGTAACGCTCGTCGGAGAAGAACAGGTTGTTGAACAGGTTCTCCGCAGACTCCTTGGTGGGCGGCTCGCCCGGGCGCATCATGCGGTAGATTTCCACCAACGCTTCCAGCGGGGTGCGGGTCGGGTCGATACGCAGGGTATCGGACATGAACGGACCGCAATCCAGGTCGTTGGTGTACAGGGTTTCGATGTCCTTCACACCGGCGTCGAGGATCTTGGTAACCACTTCCTCGGTCAGCTCGGTATTACACTCCACCAGAACCTCACCGGTGGACTGGTCAATCATGTCCTTGGCCAGGACACGGCCGTAAAGGTATTCGGTCGGTACTTCCAGCTCGCTGATACCGGCTTTTTCCAGCTGTTTGATGTGGCGAGCTGTAATCCGGCGACCTTCCTCGACAATCACGTTGCCGTCATTGTCCTTGATGTCGAAGGTGGCGATGTCGCCACGCAGACGGCTGGGCACCAGTTCCAGCTTGCAGGTTTCTTCGCCCAGGGAGAACTTACTGGTGTCGAAGAACATTTCCAGCATTTGCTCGGAGGTATACCCCAGGCCACGCAGCAGGATAGACGCAGGGAGTTTCCGGCGACGGTCGATACGCACAAACACGCTGTCTTTCGGATCGAACTCGAAGTCCAGCCAGGACCCGCGGTAAGGAATCACCCGGGCCGAGTACAACAGCTTGCCGGACGAGTGGGTCTTACCCTTGTCGTGATCGAAGAACACACCCGGGGAACGGTGGAGCTGGGAAACAATAACGCGCTCGGTACCGTTGATAACGAAGGTACCGTTCTCGGTCATCAGGGGCATTTCGCCCATGTAGACTTCCTGCTCTTTGATGTCCTTGATCGCCTTGTTGGACGATTCCTTATCGTAAATGATAAGGCGGACTTTCACGCGCAGCGGCGCTGCATAGGTTACGCCCCTAAGCTGGCATTCCTTGACGTCAAATACCGGCTCGCCGATACGATAGCTCACGTACTCGAGCGCGGCATTGCCAGAGTAACTGACAATCGGGAATACGGATTTGAATGCTGCGTGAAGACCGGTTTCCCGGCGGTCTTCAGGAGCGGCTTCCATTTGCAGGAAGTCCCGGAACGAATCCAGCTGAATAGACAGCAAATAGGGGACGTCCATCACGGAAGGCAATTTACTAAAATCTTTGCGAATCCGCTTTTTCTCAGTGTAGGAGTAAGTCATCTGCATTCCCCAGCTTTAGACCTGATACCTGGTATCAAGAAGCAACCATTGTTCTGCTTCGGGGCCGAATTGCTCGGCTTATCGCGCCGTCTTGAACAAGACTCTGGCTGTAGGTTATAGATCTGACATCAACCTTTTAGTGCACACCAGACTCTATAGCATATACAACAGAAAAAGGCCGGTGGCCCAAAGCCACCAGCCTATCCATGCTTAATGCACGGTGTCGATCAACAGCCGACTCTTACTTGAGCTCAACAGAAGCGCCTGCTTCCTCAAGCTTCTTCTTGGCTTCTTCAGCGTCGTCTTTGCCAGCCGCTTCCTTAACAACGGAAGGAGCGCTGTCGACCATTTCCTTAGCTTCTTTCAGACCCAGGCCGGTCAGTTCACGAACAGCCTTGATGACGTTTACTTTCTTCTCACCGGCGCCGGTCAGAACAACGTCAAATTCGGTCTTCTCTTCGGCAGCACCTGCCTCGCCACCAGCAGCAGCCGGAGCGGCAGCAACAGCAGCTTCAGCAGAAACGCCGAACTTCTCTTCCATAGCTTCAACGAGCTCAACAACTTCCATTACGCTCATTTCAGCAATTGCATTCAAAATATCGTCTTTAGACAGAGCCATGACTTTCTCCCAAAAATGTAAAAATGGTGTTCAACAGAATCAAGCAGCTTCGCGCTTCTGGTCGCGGACTGCAGCTACAACACGCGTGATCCGTCCCGGAATATCGTTCAGGCTGCGTGCGAGCTTGGTAACTGGTGCCTGTGTAACAATGGCCAGCTTGGTCAACGCTTCGTGCAGCGTCGGCAGCTTGGCAAGGCGATCAATCTGATCCGCGCCCATCAGCTCACCGCCGACAGCCAGACCCTTGATTTCGAACGCCTCTTTCTCTTTGGCAAAATCCTTCAACAGACGCGCTGCCGCGCCCGGATCTTCCATTGAGAAGGCCAGAATGGTCGGGCCAACCAGAGCTTCGTCAATGCACTCGAACTCGGTACCACGAATGGCGATCTTGGCCAGGTTGTTACGAACAACCTTCAGACGCACATTCTCGGCACGAGCCTTGGCACGAAGCGCGGTCATGTCACCGGAGGTGACACCGCGATAGTCAGCCATGACCACAGACAGAGCAGTACCAGCAGTCTCGTTGACTTCAGCGACGATCGCTTTCTTGTCTTCGAGTCTAATTGCCACTGGTTTTCTCCTCGATTTCGCCGGCTCTTGCCGGCAAACCCATCATTGCCCTTGCGGGCGCCTTAACGGTGTTTGGGTTCAGAGAGAACGTCTTCACACCGTCTGCGCAGGCGTTGCTTTAACCCTTGTGGCGTCTCCGGCGAACCGGAAACGCCTCGGGGGCCTGCGGTCTTTGACAGCCTTGGCTTCCGCCCAGACTACAAAGTAACCATCGATCAAAGGATCAAATAGCGAGACCGCCCTGATCGATAGTCAGGCCAGGACCCATGGTGGACGAAATGGTGATCTTTTTCAGATACACACCCTTCGACGACGCGGGCTTGGCCTTTTTCAGGTCTGCGACCAGAGCTTCAAGGTTTTCCTTGATGTTCTGGGCAGAGAATTCAACATTGCCCAGCGGGGCATGAATGATGCCGTTCTTGTCGGTACGGTAACGAACCTGACCGGCCTTGGCGTTCTTGACCGCGGTTTCAACATCCGGAGTCACGGTACCAACCTTCGGGTTCGGCATCAGGCCGCGGGGACCAAGGATCTGGCCCAGCTGACCAACAACACGCATGGCATCCGGAGTGGCGATAACCACGTCGAAATCCATGTTGCCTTTCTTGACTTCTTCAGCCAGGTCTTCCATACCGACAATGTCGGCACCTGCAGCAGTGGCCTTCTCGGCATTCGCACCCTGGGTGAACACGGCAACGCGAACGCTCTTGCCAGTGCCGTGGGGCAGAACAGTGCTGCTGCGGACAACCTGGTCAGATTTACGTGCGTCAACGCCCAGGTTAACGGCTACGTCGACAGACTCCTTGAACTTCACGTTCTGGCCCAGCTCGGCCAGCAGCGCGACAGCCTCGTCAACAGAGTAGGCGCGGGTGGAGTCGACTTTTTCACGAATCAGCTTCTGACGCTTGCTCAGCTTTGCCATCTTAGAGGCCCTCCACGTTCAGGCCCATACTGCGGGCTGTTCCGGCAATGGTACGTACCGCTGCATCCATATCGGCTGCAGTCAGATCCGGCTCCTTGGTCTTGGCAATTTCCTCGAGCTGCTCACGGGTCACGGTGCCGACCTTGTCGGTGTTCGGACGACCGGAACCGCTCTTGATGCCAGCTGCTTTTTTCAGCAGAACCGGAGCAGGCGGAGTCTTGGTAATGAAGGTAAAGCTGCGGTCACTGTAAACAGTAATAACAGTCGGAATCGGCAGACCCGGCTCCATACCCTGAGTCTGGGCATTGAACGCCTTGCAGAATTCCATGATGTTTACACCACGCTGACCCAGTGCAGGACCAACGGGGGGACTCGGGTTGGCCTGGCCGGCAGCAACCTGAAGCTTGATGTAGGCTTCGATCTTCTTTGCCATGTTAAATCTCCTGTGGGTTCAGACGCCTTTCGGCTCCCCTTATCAGACACAAAAAGCCCGCGTCGCCATAGCGCGCGAGCTTTCAGCTTGACAGCAGCTGATCAGTCTTTTTCGACCTGCCCGAACTCCAGCTCGACCGGAGTGGAACGACCGAAGATCAAAACAGCCACTTTGACTCGACTCTTATCGTAGTCGACTTCTTCTACCACACCATTGAAGTCCGCGAACGGCCCCTCAACGACGCGCACAATCTCACCCGGCTCAAACAGGGTCTTGGGCTTGGGCTTATCGGCGCCGCTTTCAACGCGACGAAGAATGGCCTCTGCCTCACGCTCGGTAATCGGCGCAGGCTTGTCCTTGGTGCCACCAATGAAACCCAGGACCCGCGGGGTATTCTTGACAAGATGCCATGTTGCATCGTCCATTTCCATCTGGACGAGTACGTATCCCGGATAGAATTTCCGCTCGCTCTTACGCTTTTTGCCATCGCGCATTTCGACGACTTCCTCGGTCGGAACCAGGATATCGCCAAATTTGTCTTCCATGCCTTCGAGCGCAACACGCTCTTTCAGAGTGCGCATTACGTGCTTTTCAAAGCCAGAATACGCATGAACCACGTACCAGCGCTTAGCCATTGCCCACTCCCGTTTAACCAATAAATCCGGCGACCAGCCAACTGATCAGCGAGTCCATACCCCACAAAATCAGCGCAACAACCAGCACAAAAACCACAACAATCAGCGTGGTCTGGACAAGCTCCGGCCTGGTGGGCCACACAACCTTCCGGATTTCGACCCGAGCCTCTTTAAGCAGCGTTGCAAAACGGCGACCGCGATCGGTCTGCAGGGCGACGAAGGCCGCCACAATACCGAGACCTACGAGAGCCAGCACGCGATACAGAAGAGATTCGGCACTGAAATACTGGTTACCGACGACACCGACGGCAATCAGAACAAAAACAACCAGCCATTTCAGAGCATCGAAACGGCTGGTTGACTGAACGGCTTTTGACTCCATAGGAATCAGCTTATGTATCCGGATGTTAAAAAATGGCAGGCCAGGAGGGAATCGAACCCCCAACCTGCGGTTTTGGAGACCGCTGCTCTGCCAATTGAGCTACTGGCCTGCACCGAAACAACTCAGTGCAACTACAATCGAGTAACCCGAAGGTTACTCGATGATCTTGGAGACCACGCCGGCACCAACGGTACGGCCGCCTTCGCGGATCGCGAAGCGCAGACCATCTTCCATGGCGATCGGAGCGATCAGGGTAACACTCATCTTCACGTTGTCACCCGGCATAACCATTTCCACGCCTTCCGGCAGTTCACAGGAACCGGTTACGTCGGTGGTACGGAAGTAGAACTGCGGACGGTAGCCCTTGAAGAACGGAGTATGACGGCCGCCTTCTTCTTTGGACAGTACGTACACTTCACACTCGAACTTGGTGTGCGGAGTGATGGAGCCCGGAACCGCCAGTACCTGACCACGCTCAACGTCGTCACGCTTGGTACCACGCAGCAGAACACCAACGTTCTCACCAGCACGGCCTTCGTCCAGCAGCTTGCGGAACATCTCAACACCGGTACAAGTGGTCTTGACGGTATCTTTGATACCAACGATTTCCACTTCGTCACCAACCTTGATGATGCCACGCTCAACACGACCGGTTACAACAGTACCACGACCGGAGATGGAGAATACGTCCTCGATCGGCATCAGGAACGGCTGATCGATCGCACGCTCCGGATCCGGGATGTACTCGTCCAGGGCTTCTACCAGCTTCTTCACAGCGGTAGTACCCATCTCGTTGTCGTCTTTGCCTTCCAGCGCCATCAGCGCGGAACCGGTGATGATCGGAGTGTCGTCACCCGGGAAGTCGTACTGGCTCAGCAGATCACGAACTTCCATCTCGACCAGCTCCAGCAGCTCCTCGTCATCGACCATGTCCGCCTTGTTCAGGAACACAACGATGTAAGGAACGCCAACCTGACGGGACAGCAGGATGTGCTCACGAGTCTGCGGCATGGGGCCGTCAGCTGCGGAACAAACCAGGATCGCGCCGTCCATCTGCGCCGCACCAGTGATCATGTTCTTCACATAGTCAGCGTGACCCGGGCAGTCTACGTGGGCGTAGTGACGGGCCGGAGAATCGTACTCAACGTGAGAGGTCGCGATGGTGATACCACGGGCCTTCTCTTCCGGCGCGTTATCGATCTGGTCAAACGCGCTGGCTGAACCTGTACCCCACACTTCGTGACATACACGAGTCAGAGCAGCGGTCAGAGTGGTCTTACCATGGTCAACGTGACCAATAGTACCCACGTTTACGTGCGGTTTACTGCGCTCAAATTTTTCTTTGGACATTTGACCAACTCCCCTAATCAACCTGATCGTAACGTTGACCGGATAAAAATGGAGCTCATGGGCGGATTTGAACCGCCGACCTCACCCTTACCAAGGGTGTGCTCTACCAACTGAGCTACATGAGCATTAGAACCAAATTGGAGCGGGCAGCGGGAATCGAACCCGCGTCATCAGCTTGGAAGGCTGAGGTAATAGCCACTATACGATGCCCGCGAGCAATAAGTGGTGGAGGGGGCAGGATTCGAACCTGCGAAGGCGATGCCGTCAGATTTACAGTCTGATCCCTTTGGCCACTCGGGAACCCCTCCCGTACAAATTCGCTTCCCACGAATCTGCTCAAAACTTAAAGTGGAGCTGGCGGACGGAATCGAACCCCCGACCTGCTGATTACAAGTCAGCTGCTCTACCAACTGAGCTACGCCAGCTCACATTCGCCTCGTCAGCGAGGGCGGTATACTACGGAGTTTTTTCTGACGTTGCAACACCTTCGCAAGGGTTGATTTCGATGAAATCGAAATTTTTGCCATATTCCGAAGTTACCGCCTGAACCAGGTCCTCAGCGAGGTCCGGCTCAGCCTCAAAATCGAGGGCGTAGCTTATCTGATTTCGGTCGTAGTTGGCTAGTACCGCATTGAGATTCTGACGTTTTTTTTCTTCGAGCACGGAAATTGCGGCCTCGCGGGACTCGAAGAGGCCGAGGGAAATGGCGTTCCGGTATTCCCCCTGGGTGACCAGGTACGAGTCGATACCCTGGCGCTGGATTTCCCGGAACTGCTTGCGGGCGGCATCCGCCGGTTGCGGGGGAATCAACACCCAGTTAAGGGGTGGCCGTACCTGCTCCATTTCCTCAATGGTGACGGAGACGTCATCCAGCGCGGGCACTGCCTCCATAACAGCCTGGGCCGCCTCCCGACTATCCAGCCAGCCCAATCGCACGCAGTGTAAGGGTCGCTCTTCCTGAACAGGGGCCGGCGGAGCGGTGCCCGACGAAACCGGCCCGGTAGACGCTACCTCACTGGACTCCTCAGCAACCTCTGCAACCTCAGTCACTTCAACCTCTTCGGGCTCGGAGACCGCGCCCTGGTCAACCGAAGCCTTGAGACTGGCGACCCGGGGTAACGTGCCGGAAACAGTCGCCGTTGAGCGTACCGGAGGCTGCATCGCACCCGCGAAATACCACACGAACACGTTGGCGCAGAGCAGCAGTAAAGCCAACCACCTCATATTGCCAACTCTTCTGCATCAATGGCAGCAAGGCCCCGGAGTACCAGGTCTGGCGCGTGAATTGCGTTAAGGCCAAGGCTTTGGAGTCGTTCGGCGTCACCGCCTGTCACGAGGATATCGCGAAGGGCAAAGGTGCTGACATCGGCCCGGATCCGGTCGATCATGGCAGCGGATAGCCAGGCCAGACCATGATTTACACATTCACCGGTGCTTATCCCCGGAGCCGTTTCCAGTACTTGCTCCGGATCAAACAGGATCCGGGCCGCATCGCTCTGGAGACTCCGGATCATCATTTGTAGTCCCGGCAGGATGAACCCTCCCAGATGCTGCCCGGAGTGATCCACGTAATCCACGGTCACTGCGCTGCCTGCATCCACGACGACAAAGCCCTCCCGATACTGTTGCCAGGCGCCATACATGGCGTGCCAACGATCCGCCCCCATACGCTGGTAGTCCTGGTACGCATTTCTCAGTCCGCCCCGTTCCGGTTCCGACCAGTGGCACACCGCTGCCACGCCAAACCGACGTTCCAGATAGGCCACCAGCGCCTCTCGACGAGCTTCAGCAGCCACGGTGGATATGCTGATGCGCCGAACCCTGGGTTCCGGCGGGAGCCCCTGCAGAGGATCGGGGCTCGACAAGTCCCCGACACCGCTGGCAACCACATCCTGACGATCACCCAGCTGCCACTTCAAGCGGGTATTTCCCGCATCTATCAATAGCCTCATGAGCCCATCCGCAGGCTGATTTCCCCGGCCCTTACGGGAATCACTCCCTCGGCATTCCGGACCAGGTAATTACCGGATTCATCAATGCCCTCGCCGGTGCCCTCCAGCTCTCCTCCCCGCGCATGGATCGTTTTACCCAGGAAGATATCCCGGGATTGCCATGGTGCCCGAAAATCACTAAAGCCGACATCGGCAAAAATTTCCGCTGCGTCATGGACGGCATTGATGATGGCTGCGGCGATCCGGTTGCGTGACCATTCCAGAGCGGGAAAAGCCGATGCGAGACTGGTCCAGGGCTGGTCCACGGATTCGGCCTCTGACATATGGACATTGATCCCGATGCCGGCAATGACCTGGACCACCCCCTCCTGCAACTCTCCCTGGAGCTCCACGAGGATACCACCAAGCTTGCCGTCGGGCAGGAAGATATCATTGGGCCACTTCAGTCCGATGGACTCTGCCCCCAGCGACTCGAGCGCGTTGGCGACGGCAACACCCAGTACCAGGCTTAGGCCATCCAGCACGGCGAAGCCCCCGTGAAATGTAAGCCCCATACTGAGGTACAGATTCTCACCACGGGGACTTTGCCAGGCCTTACCCCGGCGGCCCCGCCCTGCGGTCTGACAGTCCGCGATACATACCGGGATCGAGGAGCTTCCTGCCTGCCACTGTCGGATTACCTCGGCATTGGTGGAGTCCACTTCATCAAGAACCGTCAGGCTGAGGACCGACCGGATCCCGGGAGCAATTTCGCTTGAGATCTTCTCCGCATCGAGGAGATCCACATGAGTCAGGAGCTGGTAGCCCTTGCCTCGTACCGTTGCCACCTCATACCCGTCGTCAACGGCTCGGCGGATCTGTTTCCAGACTGCGGTACGGCTTACCCCCAAAGATTGGGCAAGCGATTCCCCGGAATGGACCTTGCCGTCCTGGAGAAGGGTTATCAGTGCTTTGGATTTCATGAAACGGTATCCGGCCTGAAGAGATTAATAAGGGCGGATTAAACAACAGGAGAGGAGAAAACACAAAGAAGGGGTTGGCGAAATGGGCTTTCTTGTGGTCATCGTCAGGTTCTTGATCCCATAAAAAAACCCCGGCAGCAAAGCTGTCGGGGTTTTGGTATTAAGAGCCTGACGATGACCTACTCTCACATGGGCCATGCCAC